>NZ_JAZEYD010000010.1:0-179861 GCF_037027805.1 Acinetobacter sp. 161(2023)
ATGAATACTACACAAGCACAATCTGCCGTGGTATTTGCCCAAGGCGAACGCCAACGGGTTGCCAGTTTGGTGAATGCACGTTTGGCGACCCAGTCGCAACTTGCTACTGCTGAAAAAGCTCTAACTGACGCTAAGGCAGCATTAAATGCTTTGCAGCAACAGGGTGGAGCACGCAAAACACAAACTATTCATGCGACTGCTGATGCACAGGTCAACAGCATGAGTAATCAGGTGGGAGACCATGTACCTGCGGCAACTACAATTATGCAGTTGGGTAAAACTGCAATGCCGCAAGCAGTGATTGGGGTTGCTCCAGACATGCTGAACCGTTTACGGGTGGGGATGCCAGTGAGCATTAGCCCAGCACTTGCTACAGGGCAGACAGAATCTTTGCAAGGGAAGATCCTACGTATTGATGGTGCAGTCAATGCCCAGACAGGCCGTGTTGATATTCCAGTACAACTCAAACATAGTTTATCAGGACGCTGGCGTATTGGTGTTCCAGTTAAAGCCACCTTGCAATTAAACAGCTTGCAACAGAAGGGGCAAAATGGCTGGGTTGTACCACGCAATACAGTTTTGCAGGATCAACAGGGACATTATATTTATCAAGTGAAAAAAGATCATGCAGTGCGTGTGCCAGTGCAATTAGGTGTACAAACCAATAAAGAAAGCATGATTTATGGGCAGGTAGACCCTAACATTAAAATTGTAACCTTGGGCAACTATACCTTGAAGAGCGGCATGCGTGTACAGGAGCAAACTCGATGACTGTATCGCCACCACCAAATAGTCAGGACGAGAAAAGCGATGGCATAATGCAATGGATGCAACGGCATTACCGTTCCTTAATGTTTTTAGTCATTATCTTAGGGTTGGCTGGTATTGCAGCATCAGTCAAATTACCTGTTGCGTTATTTCCACACGTGGACTTTCCTCGAGTTGTGGTGTCTCTTGATGCAGGTGATCGCCCTGTTGAACCAATGACGCAAAATATTACCATTCCTGCTGAAAATGCCATTCGGCAAGTACCCAATATCACCAATATTCGTTCAGTGACCAGTCGTGGTAGTGCGGAAATTTCCGTCAATTTTGACTGGAATGTCGATATGTCGATGGCAACGTCACAAGTCAATCAAGCTATTGGTCAATTGGTGCCTAAGTTGCCAGCAGGCGTACAAGTTAATGTACGTCGTATGGATCCAACTGTTTTTCCGATTCTCGCCTATAGTCTACGCTCCGATACTTTGTCGCAATCTCAGCTGAGGGTACTTGCCTATAAACAGTTGCGACCAATGTTGGCGACAGTGTCTGGGGTGTCACATGTTGAAGTGGAAGGCGGTACACAGGATGAATATCAGGTCATGGTTGATCCTGCGGTCTTACAAACGATAGGCTTGAGCATTAATGATGTCTCTACTGCCTTGGCTTCTGCCAATGTCGTGACAGCAGATGGACGACTAGAAGATCAGTACAAACTCTTTTTGGTAATTACGAATACACCTCTTAAAGATGAAGCTGATATTGGTAATGTCGTAGTTAAATCTGGATCTGATGGCCTAGTTTTACTCAAAGATATTGCCACTATTAGTAAGCGTCCAGCACAGCAAGTGACGCGGGTAAATGCCGATGGTCATGATGCAGTTTTACTGAATGTCTATCAGCAACCTACGGGTAATAGCATTCAAATTGTCAAAGATGTGGCGGCTAAATTGGCATCAGCACAATTACCTTCTGGAGTACATCTGACGAGTTGGTACGATCAAAGTCAGTTGGTCTCTGCTTCTGCACGTAGTGTACTCGATGCTATTTTAATTGGTATGGCATTGGCGGGCATTGTACTGCTGATTTTTTTGCGTAACTTCAAAATTACTTTGATTGCTGTCGTGATGGTGCCTTTAACACTGGCGTTGACCACTATTTTACTCATGTATCTAAACATGAGTTTTAATATCATGACTTTGGGGGGGATGGCTGCTGCTGTCGGGCTGATTATTGATGATGCTATTGTGATGGTAGAACATTTAGTGCGTCGCCTACATGAGCGGGCCATCGTGTTGGGAGATGAACAGCAAACGGATCGAGAACAAGTCCGTCAGGGCATTATGTCTTCAGCACAGGAATTTTTGCGCCCGTTGGCTGGCTCATCAGCCTCTACGATTGTTATTTTTATTCCGTTGGCTTTTTTGACAGGTATTACTGGGGCATTCTTTAAAGCTTTATCACTGACAATGGCATCAGGTTTGGTTATTTCCTTTTTGCTGACTTGGTTTGTTGTGCCAATGTTGGCAGATATTTTTCTTAAAGATAAAGATATACGTCCGCATCAGCCGAGTCGTTTTGCTGAAATAATAATGAACCGTTATCAGCAATTACTACAGGCATTGATTTGCCGGCCACTGTTAGTGCTATTGCTGGTTTTACCCTTATTGGGATTGGGTGGTTTTGCGTTTACCAAGGTGGGTTCCGGTTTTATGCCTGCCATGGATGAGGGTGGTTTTATTTTAGATTACCGCACACCTGCGGGAACGTCGCTTACGGAAACAGATCGCTTATTGCATCAGGTTGAGCAGATTATTCAGAAGAATCCAAACGTATTGACCTATTCACGTCGGACTGGGAGTGGTTTGGGAGGCGGTCTGGTTGAACCCAATCAAGGAGACTTTTTTGTTCGTTTAAAACCGCAACCGCGCGAGCCAATTGAGGCGGTGATGGAAAGCGTGCGTAGTGAGGTTGAACAACAAGTACCAGGTGTTAATGTTGAATTGGCTCAATTGATGGAAGATGTAATTGGCGATTTAACTGCTGTACCACAACCGATTGAAGTCAAACTATTTTCAGATGATGCTGAACTACTTCAAAAGGTTGCCACCAAAACAGCTACAGCAATTTCGACAGTAAATGGTGTAGTAGATATCAATCCCGGCATTATTCCAGCGGGTGATGCCATTGAAATTCATGTCAATGCACCAGCCGCTGCACTGGCTGGCTTGACCACGGATATGATTAATCAAGCCGTACAAGATGCGATGTCAGGTCGGATCGCTACGCAAATTGCGCAATCTACCAGCAGTGTTGGTGAAACTCCAGTCCGTGTCTGGGTTCCAGAAGAACAAAGACAAACCTTACTGGATCTACAAAATCTTACCTTACATTCACCGAATGGCCCTATCGTGCGATTGCAGGATGTTGCAACGCTTGAACATGTTGCAGGGCAGTCTGAGGTTACACGTGAGCAGATGCAGCGTATGGTTGCAGTAACAGCGCGTATCAGTGGGCGAGATTTAGGTTCGGTTGTTGCAGATGTTGAAAAAGTTGTTAATGCGAAAGGCTTTTTACCCGCTCATGTTCGAGTTGAAATGGGTGGTTTATATGCTGAACAGCAAAAAGCATTTAAAGGGCTAATGGTGGTATTCGCTGCGGCTGTTTCTCTGGTTTTCTTACTGTTACTGTTTTTATATGAAAGCTTTCGTATCGCTTTCTCTGTATTACTTATTCCACTATGTGCTGTGTCGAGTGTTTTTATTGGTTTATGGTTAACCGGCATTGAGTTGAATATTTCAGCCATGATGGGTATGACCATGATTGTGGGGATTGTAACGGAGGTCGCTATTTTCTTCTTTTCAGAATATCAGCACTTGCGTTCTCCGTCAGAACAAAGCATGCGTAGTGAAGATGATCAACCATCAAGCCATTTAACGCAAATGTTTACCCTGATTGAAGCTGGGAAAAATCGTATGCGTCCTATCGCAATGACGACGTTGGCGGCTATTTTAACTTTACTGCCCTTAGCATTTGCATGGGGTGAAGGCTCTGCAATGCAACAGCCTTTAGCGATCGCTATTATTTCTGGACTAATTGTGCAGTTTCCATTGGTATTGATTGTAATGCCAGTGGTATTTAGTGTGTTATCTAAGCACCAGAAATAAGCCAAAAAGAAAAGGCACATATTCTTTATCAGAATATGTGCCTATGTTTCAGCTAAGTCAGCCTTATTAAACTGCTTGCAAGTCCATTTAGTTTGGTAAAACACTATGAGTAACTTGCAAATGGCCAATACTAGTGGTTGGCTGAATAAAGTTCCAGAAGTTACCTTGTCGTTCTGGATCATTAAAATTATGTCAACCACTGTGGGTGAAACAGGTGCTGACTTCCTAGCGGTGAATGCTGGCCTAGGTCAGAACATTACGTGCGCCATTATGGCGGCTTTACTGTTCATTGCCCTGACCATTCAGTTGCGTACTCAACGCTATGTACCATGGATTTACTGGTTGACCGTTGTATTGGTAAGCATTGTTGGTACACAAATTACTGATTTATTAACGGACGGTTTAAATATCAGTTTATATCTCAGCACATCTGTATTTTCAGTTGCACTCGCTGTGATCTTTTTCATTTGGTATCGAGTTGAGCGAACCTTATCTATTCATAAAATCGTATCGCGTAGACGAGAGCTGTTTTACTGGGCTGCTATTTTGTGCACTTTTGCACTTGGTACAGCAGCAGGAGATTTGGCAACTGAAGCATTAGGTTTAGGGTTCATCTGGGGCGCTGTGCTGTTTGGTACATTAATTGGCGGCAGTTTTATTCTGTGGCGTATGGGAGCAAATGCCGTACTCACTTTCTGGATAGCCTATATTCTAACTCGCCCATTTGGTGCTGCGCTCGGTGATTTCCTAACTCAAGATCATATATATGGTGGATTAGGTTTGGGAGCGATGTGGACCAGCATCATTTTCCTTTCTGTAATTGTTATTTTAGTCACCAAAGCTCAGTTTAATTCCTATGTAACACAGAACCAATCTGTTCAAGCCAAACACTAATTTTCTTTATTTTTTTAGGTGAAAACTATGAAAACACAACGCTCATTGATTCGTCCACTTGCAGTTGTTGCATCAACAATTATTGTGACCTTAGCTGTAGGATGTGCTAAACATTCTGGTACTCCAAATACAGATGCAAATGCTCAAGGTACTCAAGCTTCCCAAGCTCATACAGCGTCTAAGTTGGGTGATTTAACTTCATTTCGTAATATTGCATTTGAAGTCAATGTATTCGTTGATAAAGGTGATTTACCTGCTGCTAAAGCACGAATTAAAGATTTAGAGTTGGCGTGGGATTCTGCGGAAGCTGGATTAAAACCAAGAGCAGCAGATGATTGGCATGTGCTAGATAAGTCAATTGATCAAGCTTTAGCAGCAGTACGTGCCGATCCAGCTAAGCAAGCTGACTGTAAAAATGCCATGACTCAATTATTAAAAACTTTTGATATGCTTCAAGCACAAGGCTGATTTATAAGTATATATAGATGATCATTTGAATGGACAGATATAAAGTGGAGTTCCGATGCGAGTACTATTAGTTGAAGATGACCCGATGATTGGTGATGCAATTCAGAGTGCTTTAAAAGATGCCTCTTATGCAGTAGATTGGGTTAAAAATGGACAAGTGGCGCTCAGCACTCTGAACAGTCAACATTATGATGTCATTCTTCTTGATCTGGGATTGCCAAACAAAGATGGGTTAGACGTACTCAAAAGCATTCGTGCCCAGAACAATCCGATTCCTTTATTGATTATTACTGCACGTGACGGACTCAATGATCGTTTAGATGGACTCGATAGCGGCGCAGATGATTACGTATTAAAACCTTTTGATATGGCTGAATTGCTGGCTCGTATTCGAGCTGTGCTTCGGCGTAAAGTGGGCAATCCGACACCCACACTGGGTAATGGTATAGTCTTACTTGACCCAGTAACCAAAGAAGCATCCGTGGATGGTGGAGTTCCGACTCAGTTATCGAACCGTGAATTTGCACTACTTCATGCGTTACTGCTTAGACCAGGCGCGATTTTATCCCGTAGTGAATTGGAAGATCGTATTTATGGTTGGGGAGAGGAGGTTGAAAGTAATGCGGTTGAATATCTGATTCATGCCTTAAGACGAAAATTAGGAACTGAGGTCATTAAAAATATTAGGGGCGCTGGATGGATGGTATCAAAAAAAGTCTAAATAATTCGATTCAACTCAAATTATCCTTCACTTTATCTGTCTCAATTTTACTTGTTGCTCTGGTCGCAGGGGTTTGTTCATTTGTATTTGCTTTTGATGAAGCGCATGAGTTACAGGATGATATTTTGCGGCAAGTGGCTCAGCTCATTGACCAAAAACAGTTGTCATCTAGCCTTGCACCCATAACTCATCTCAACGGTAGTGATGCAGAGGCTCAAGTCATTATCCAGCACTTGAAAGCCAATCAGTCTAGTGTAGATAAAGATACAAGCGGAATTTTACCCATATCACCAACACTGCCCGATGGTTTACACACCCAAGAAGCTGGAGATAAAACTTTTCGTGTATTGGTCAAAACACTGATTAGTGGTGACCGGATTGTTGTTGCTCAGCCATCGAGTTTAAGAAATGAAATCGCGTATGACAGCGCCTTTCGTACAGTCATGCCTTTTTTAATTTTTATACCTGTCTTGCTGTTCCTTGTTTCCCATTTAGTCCGAAGCATGTTTCGGCCTATTGCCACACTTTCAAATGAAATAGACCAGCGAGCTGAACAAGATTTACGTCCAATTGAAAGCACTCATTTACCAACAGAAATACGTCCCTTTATTGTTGCGATCAATTCATTGTTCACACGTGTAGAACAATCTATGGAAACACAGCGCCGTTTTGTTGCAGACTCAGCCCATGAATTACGTTCACCACTGACAGCGCTATCTTTGCAAGCTGAAAGATTGTCAGATGCCGATATGTCTAATGTTGCTAGAGAACGCTTGAATGTGTTGCAAAAGGGAATTAAACGAGGACGAAGCCTGTTGGAGCAACTTTTAACTTTGGCTAAGGTTCAGACCAATGTTGAATCTCCGAAAGCATGGGTTTCGGTTCAGGGTGTTTATCGTCGCGTATTGGAAGATCTGATGCCATTGGCAGAAGAAAAGCAGATTGATATTGGTATTGAAGGCGTTTCAGATGCTCAAATATGGGCCAATGAGCTAGAGCTAATGACTGTTGTTAAGAACTTGGTTGATAATGCTATTCGCTATACGCCGTCGGCAGGGCGAATTGATTTGTCCGTACAACAAGAAAATCGACAAGTGATTTTGCAAATTCAAGATAATGGGCCGGGCATTCCTGTGAATGAAAGAGAACGAGTATTAGATCCATTTTACCGAATACTTGGCGGTGAGCAGGTGGGTTCTGGTTTAGGCCTATCTATTGTAAATACGCTTGCCGCACGTTGGGGAGCAAAAATCGATTTCAGTTTCACTGATAAAGAAACACAAACTGGACTACAGGTTAATATTTATATCCCTGTTTAGGGGGTGTTTAATTAGTGCGTAAACTTAAATCTCAATTTAACAATAGGTTTTAACAGATTATCACTTGTTCCTCGCTATGCATTTATGTATTACTTTAAATTCGGGTACTAGAATAAAAAGGAATTTATCATGAAGTACATTAAGTATATTTTAACCGCTTTACTGATCGCTTTTGCGGTCCCAACCTTTGCAAAAGACCATGCTTACCACGGTTCGCATTATGATCATGCCTATCATGGTTCGCATCATGGCTATGGTCATGCTTATCGTGGCTCACATCATGGTTATGGACATGATTATTATGGTTCACATCATGGCAAGGGTTACTATCACAATAAAGCACATGGCGATCATGGGTCTGATCGACATAGCCACGGACGTGGTCATCGATAATTTAATTCACTACAAAAATCCCGCAATATTCTGCGGGATTTTTTATGATGTAATCACCACTTTATAAACCCCTCTTTAATAATAATTCACTCATTATTTACTCTTATTTTAAATGGAACATTGCAGCTCGTCACAAAAGACAATTTAGCGGCTAGAGTTCAGTTCACGGTGTCATAAGCAGAACTTGGATAACCAACATCTATAGTCAAAAGTAAGCTGGGCCACTCCGAATGTTTAATTAAACAATTTTAAAGAGTGGTCCGACTAACCGAAATGCTTAAATGATGGAAATAAATCTATCTACATGTGAATTTTACTATAGATCGATTTTACCTTTTCGGGGCTAATTGCCAGCATGTGAATCGCGCCGTGAATCATTCCTTCCAACAAATGAAAGTTTACTTGAATACCTGCATCCCACAGTTTTTGAGCATATCTTTCGCCATCATCCCGAACAGGGTCATATTCACAAACAAAAATGGTTGCATCAGGCAGTCCCTCTAAAGACTGCGCGAGTAACGGACTTACAAGTTCATTCTGTTTTTCACTTTCATGTGGCACATATTGATCCCAGCAATAAACCATTGTAGATGACTCCAAACCATAACCTTCGGCGTATTGGTCATAAGATTTGCTACTCATCGTGGCATCTAAGGCAGGGTAGAAAAGAAGTTGATGGCTCACCTTAATTTCTGGGTGTTGTTTTGCCATTAGACATGCAGCAGTCGCTATGTTTGCGCCCGCGCTATCTCCACCTACAGCAATACGGTTTGGATCAATTCCAAATAGTGAAGCGTGCTCATGGATATAGCGAAATGCCGTAAAAAAATCATTTAAAGGGGTTGGGAACTTAAACTCTGGAGCCAAGCGATAGTCCACAGAAAATACAACCTGTTGAGTAGTTTCTGCTAATAACCGACACGAGCGGTCCCATGCGTCTAAACTTCCCAGACACCAACCTCCACCATGCGCAAAAACCAAAGCAGGCCTTTGCTCAGCATTTTCGAGTGAATAGGGAACATAAACACGAACTTCAATTTCGGCACCATCTGAAACAGCAACATAAAAACTTTGTTGATAGCTTGCATCATGCTGAATGCCTTGCTGATCAATAATGTCTTTATTTACTTGATCTCTGAGTTCTTGTAACGAGTTTGCAGCCTGTGTAGTTGGTCTAGACTTAAGCCAGCTTTCAATTTCAGCAAGTAGAGGCATGGCTTTTTTCCTGCTGCAAAAAATCTAAAATGAGCGAGCTAAATATTTCTGACTGTTCTTCCATAATGAAATGACCGCAGTCTTTTACAATTGCACTCGATAAATGCGGTGAAACCTTTTTCATGGTTTCATAAGGCGCATTATCGGTAGCATGTTCAGCGCCTATGGCTAAAACAGGCATGTCTAAACTTTTAGTTTCTCTGATTTTATTTTGACGAATGGTCTCTGGAATAGAGCGATAATAATTAAAACCCGCTGTTAAACGACCCGGAATTTTATAGGCTTCAATATAAGTTTCAGTCGCCACTTTATCTTTGTGCCACGACCATTTATCAAACATATAATTTAAATAAGTATCTTCGCGGCCCGCGATTAAGGCTTCGGGTAAGTCTAGGGTTTGGTTAAACATGAAATGCCAAAGAAAAATATTTTCACTCGGTTCAACAAAAATAGGTGGTGCGGGCGCTAAACCGGGAATCACTGCTTCTGTTACCGCAAGACGAGTCACTGACTCAGGAAAGTCAGATGCAAGTGCATAGGCAACCCACATGCCAATGTCGTGACCAACAACCGAATAAGTTGGATACTCAAGTTCAGTCATGAGCATTGATAAAATTTTAGCGATACGCCCCGTATCGTAACTTCCATCCAGTGGAGCTGAATTTCCTGTTCCGGGTAAATCAACAGCGATGGCTTGATAACCCTGTTTTGCCAGTTCAATCATGACTTTGTGCCACGCGTACCATGTTTGCGGCCAGCCCGGAATCAGTAATACAACTGGACCTTCCCCTAAGGTCACGTAGTGTAATTTTTTACTTTCGATGTGAATGTAATGATGTTGGAATTCGTTATGTGAGTTTTCATTGAATAATTGAGTTTTCATGTTGAGTTCTCTTACGGTTCCTTAAATCCCTAATAACTGATTAATTTGAGTCTGATTAACGGGAGCAGCCGCAAAGTCATCAAATACTTTATCGGTGACATGAATAATATTTTGCTTAATGAACTCGGCACCTTCGCGTGCGCCATCGTCTTTATTTTTTAGGCAACATTCCCACTCTAATGTGGCCCAGCCTTCGTAGTCGTAATGTGCTAACTTTGAAAAAATCGCTTTAAAATCAACTTGACCATCACCCGTAGAACGGAATCGAGCCGCTCGATTTCCCCAGCTTTGATAGCCGCTATACATTCCTTGGCGGCCTGTTGGGTTAAATTCGGCATCTTTAACATGAAACATGCGAATGAAATCTTTATAGATATCGAGATATTCCACATAGTTCAGTTGCTGTAAAACAAAATGGCTTGGGTCAAAAAGAATATGGCAACGAGGGTGGTTGTGAGTTCGCTCTAAAAACATTTCAAATGTAATGCCGTCATGCAAATCTTCACCGGGGTGAATTTCATAGCAAAGGTTGACGTCTTGTTCATCACAAGCATTCAAAATCGGAAGCCAGCGACGCGCTAATTCATCAAATGCCGTTTCGATGAGTCCAGACGGTCTTTGGGGAAATGGAAATACATAAGGCCATGCTAGCGAGCCAGAAAATGTCCCCATATCTTTAAGACCTAAACGGGCAGATGCTTGAATTGAAGCGAGCATTTGCTGTTTTGCCCACTCGGTTCTAGCTGCTGAATTACCATGCAAATGAGATGGGGCAAAGTTATCGCACATTGAGTCATAAGCAGGGTGAACAGCCATTAGCTGCCCAAAAATATGAGTCGTTAACTCACTAATTTTTAAGCCATGATTGCTTAAAGTACCTAATATTTCATCACAATAATCTTGGCTTTCGGCTGCCAAATTGACATCAAATAAACGTTTATCCCAAGCAGGAAGTTGTACTGCTTCAAAGCCTTGGTTTGCTGCCCAAGCAGCAATATCTTCTAGACGGTTAAAAGGGAAAACATCATCACTAAATTGAGCAAGATGAATACTAGGGCCTTTGATGGTTTTCATAATAAAACCTAATTAGTTGTTGATCGACAAACAATAGGCTTAATTTTTGATAAAAACAACTTTTTATTTGAAAATCAAAACAAAACGGAAGTATTTTGAATAAATCTTATTGATTTATTTGTGAAAATATTTTTTTCGAATAATAATAAAAAGACGTACTAAATTTGATAAAGGGTCATTATGGCTGGTAGACCAAGAGAGTTTGATCGAGAAGAAGCCCTCGTAAAAGCGAGAGATTTTTTCTGGCTTCATGGCTATGAAGGCACATCAATGTCAGATTTAGTTGAAGTTTTGGGGATCGCCTCAGCTCGAATTTATAAAGCATTTGGCTCAAAAGAGGCTTTGTTTAGAGAGGCTGTAAATCACTATGAAAAAAATGAAGGTAATTTCGCACTAAATGCTTTAAGGCAAAAAAATATTAAAGATGCAATAAACCAATTATTTCAAGATGCACTAGCGCTTTACACTCAAACCAACCATTCCTATGGTTGCATGGTGGTGTCAGCAGCGAGTGTGCTAGGCGAAGAAAACCAAGCTGTTTTGGAATGGATGAAAGCACAGCGTATTGCACGAGGCCAAAGTCTGGTCGATCGATTTGTTCAAGCAAAATCAGACGGTCAATTGGTCGCAGATGCAGACCCTAAAACTTTAGGGCAATATTACGCGCTCGTTCTACATGGATTATCTGTTCAAGCAAGAGATGGATATTCAAAAGAAGAACTTGCTCAAGTGATTAATTTTGCATTAAAAAATCTAGAGCAATATGTTGTGAGTGTTTGATTGATTTTGACATGTTTAATTTAAGATATGTTGGCAGAACTCCCAATATAAGAACTCTGCCTTTCTACCCAAGAATCCAATTTTGGGTATTTCAATACTTGGTGTCAGCTCACCATTAATAATTTTATATTCATAGCCATTTGACCTTATATAAGCATTTTATAAACCCCAATTTAACAATAACTCACTCATTATTTACCCTTACTTTTTAATGATCTATTTTAATACGATTGTCATTTCGTGTGCTTGACTGCAATAGGACAGAGCACTATCCTTTGCCTGCTGGCCTACATTGCCAGCCGGCTTTGACAGGCTGAATGAAAGATCGCATCAGAGTTATTCCGTCTGAGGAATAGTCTTATGTGTAAACTCCTCGTCTCCCTTTTTGTAGCGGTAGGACGGAAGGGGGACACCTTCGGGTGTGCTGGTTATATCTTTCACCAGTCTGTCAACCCTCTTTCGTTCTGCCACCATAATTTCTATTCATGTCGGCAGAACTCCAAATAAAAAGGAGTTGGCTTTGCACATCCATTATTTCTTGGCTCTCGATGCCAAAAGCTATAACGACACAGCTTAAAACTTTTAAAGCAGCTTGGTCACCCTAAGGTTTTCAGGCTTTAAGTCATTACGGCTCAAAAAAACTTGCATCAACAATAAAACTTGAGATGTGCCAAGCACAGTCTTTACGGCTTTGCTGTGCCTTTTTTTCTCCCAAAAAGGGCACAGGCTTTTTATCTCATTTAGAAACAACAAAAATTTATTTTAAAACGGTAAAACTATGCCAAATTTAATTCTTTCAACACGTGCCATACAGGTCGTAAATAAATCGATTCATTTGTTTCATCATCACGGATTTCATACCGTGGGTATCGATAAAATTATAAAAGAGTGCGAAATTACAAAAGCGACTTTTTATAACTACTTTCACTCCAAAGAGCGGTTTATTGAAATCTGTTTAATCGTGCAAAAAGAACGTTTGAAAGAAAAAGTAGTTTCAATTGCTGAGCACATGCACTACCCAAGCGCAATTGATAAACTCAAGGCACTTTATTTTTTACATACCGATGTAGAGGGGTTGTACTATTTATTATTTAAAGCCATTTTTGAAATTAAACTAACTTATTCAAATGCTTACCAAGTCGCAATTAAATATCGAACATGGTTAATCAATGAAATCTATAGTCAGCTCATAAAACTAAAAAATGATGCTACCTTTCATGATGCCAAACTATTTTTATATATGATTGAGGGCGCAATTATTCAGCTTTTAAGCTCAGATCAGGTGGATGAGAGAGAAAGGATGTTTGGATTGTTTTTTGGTGACAAGTGATGAATTTTGAAACGAGTATTGAAGCAACTTAGGAATAAAAGGATATGCTAATTCAATTAGAACTAATATCGGAAGTCGATATTGCGCAGTTGCGACAATATGATGATGAATATGACAACGAAATTAGTGTGTTGACTGACATTTGTGCTGAATTTTCTAAAAATAAACGCAATAACTTTAAGATTCTGGCTTTCTCAGCTGAGCTTTGGCCTGTAGATATCGAAACTGATTTGGTGGTTTTTTTAGAACAACTGCCTATTTGTATAAGAGAAATAAGCTTAGGGCAGGATTGTTCAATTGATTTATATGAGCAGGGAGTAAATAGAGAAATTTTATTTAAATTTAATCATGGAAACTATAATTGTTATGGGCAAAGTCATGATGGAACTTGGGTACCTAGCTATACAGAAAATATTAGCCAATCAGATTTGTTGAAAATGTTAAAAGCTTTTTTAGATCATTTCTTGTCAGCTTTAAAATTTAGGCATTCTAATAAATATCTCGTACAGTGGTTAAGCGATAATATTTAACATATTAATAGCAATCGATATTCACCATCTTTTTCAACGGGTGCCCGATGAACACACGGCAAAACTTTTTGAGTTGGGTGGTCGACTGCTAAACGCCAAATATGACCCGTGCCTAAATTTACAGGTTGGGCATCGGGTTTAGGCTGATAATGCAAATCAAAAAAATACTCTGCCAAAAAGGCTTCAAATTCAGCATCTGGGCCGTCATGTAATTCTTTGAGTTTTTCTCTGATTTCTGGAATTAAAACTTTTTGTTCAACCTGATCATTGGGCACAATATCGCTGGCAGCGCCGTGATAGGTACACAAGAATGTATCCGTTTCAATCGGGGAACGATCAACATGAAATGAATATACATCTGTTGAAATGAAATCTAGCTCTTCATCACGTTCGTAATGTTGAAGTAAATTTAGTACAGGTGAGGCGCCGAAATCAGATAACTGCTGGATATCTTCTAAAATCGTTTCCCGTGCCAGATTGCCTCTTTCTGAAAGCTCTAACGCTAAAAGATCTTCAATGGAAACTTCTGTAATATTCTCTTTTAAATCAAGTTTATTCACAATTTCTTTAAAGTCACCCGCCAAATTTCTGTGCCAGCAAAGCGCATTTGTCTTTCCTTCGAACTTTGTATCTATAAGTTCAGAAAAACTAGAAACTTTTCTAATTTGAGTGCTGTCAGAAAACGCATTCTTCATAGGAGAATTAAATAAAATAAAAGAGTATGGTTAATATTATAGCCTGAGCCTTTAGCTAAATAGCTAATCGACTGTCTGAAGCAAGGATTTATTTATATTTAGGTTCATAGCAAGAAGTTCACAAAATTAGAATTAAATATTTAAATTAAATAGAGATTTCAAATATTCTTAATATCAATAAATAAAACAATATATGTTAAAAACTGTACAGTTCTAATTTTTCACTATTTAAGCTCTGTACCTTAGTAGCAGAGGCATGTATCGTTAAGCGAAGATACTTTAAAATTAGAAAATGTTGGAAAGTCAAATCGTTCAATGAATAACCAGACTGCACCACCACGATTAAAATAACACCTAATCTCAAGATGAATAGTAAAAATAACAAGGGAATAAGACATGACGTTTTATTGAAAGATTGAAGTGGTGTATCAATGATCAAGATGGGGGTCTATGGCGAAATATTTTACGGTTGATTTAGTTATGGTAGCTTCCTCTTACTTCAAAAAACAAAAGAAGAATTACCACCCTGTAAAGGACCAGCAACTTACTATTGCAGCTAAAGCAAATATCTTTATTTGCCTTATATTCTGCTTGTTTTGGACAATATATTTCGCATTTGCACAAATGTGGCTGATTGTCTATATGGACGTGTTTTTCACTTTAGTATCCCTATTTAGTCTTTTTTTAATTTATAAACGTCGGATTTCAGCAGGTATTCTGCTATCCCAATTTGTTTTGCTTGTTTTCCCGGTCATTTTTTGCCTATTTCTTGATGTAGCAACAATTGATCGGCCTCGGGTAGCTCATTTATTTTTACCCGCAGGTGCGATATTAGGGTATTTAAATTACCGTAGAGACCCAAGTTTTTTACAAGTTGTTTTGATCCTACTGTCGATTGCATGCTTTATATTTTTTAGCGGCAGTTCTTTTACTATCGATAGTGCCATTCCTTTGTCGGAAAATATTCGTGATCATGGTGGATGGATTGCAACTTGTGTTGCCACACTCATGATTTGTATTTCAATTTACACCATGCAATTAGAGATACAAATAGAAAATAGTATGGTGCAAGATCTACGTTTAGCGCTTTCTAAAAAACAATTTGAACTTTTTTTCCAACCACAAATCAATTCTTCTGAAACCTTGATTGGGGCGGAAGCTTTATTAAGATGGCATCATCCTGATTTAGGATATATTCCCACAAAAGATTTTATTCCAGCGGCCGAAACTTTTGGGTTAATGCCCGAGATTGGGGAGTGGGTATTAGTTCAAGCCTGCAAAGTTTTACAAGATTGGAATAAACAAGAAGAGACCAAAGATCTTACGCTTTCAATCAATATTAGTGCTGATCATTTTATGCAACCAAACTTTGAGCAAACGGTAATTGATTTGCTTCAGAGGTATGACATCAATCCATCGCGGCTCATATTAGAAATTACTGAAACTATTGCTTTAATTAATTGCGTAAGCATGATCGAAAAAATGAATTTCTTGTCTAAACATGGCGTTCAACTTTCTCTTGATGATTTTGGTACAGGTTATTCATCTTTAAGCTATTTACAAAAAATGCCCATTAGCCAAATCAAAATTGATCGTAGTTTTGTACAGGCTGCTTTAGATGATAAACGCAGCAATAAATTAGTCACTGGTATTATTAAAATTGGTCTGGATTTGAACCTTCGAGTGCTAGTAGAAGGCATAGAAACGCCTGAACAATTTAATGCTTTTAAAAATAATGGGTGCACGGAATTTCAAGGTTATTTATGGGGCTGTCCAATGCCTTTAATTGACTTCATAAAACAATTGCCCCATTTCAATAAAAAAGTGTAAGGACAATTTCAATAAGAACCCAGAGTAACTAATATCCATAATTAAAAGTAAGTTGAGCCATCCCAAAAGTGTAATTAAACACCCAAAGGCCTATCAGACCGTAGTTGACTATCGAAATTGGTTTATTAATGAAATCTATAAACTGCTTTTAACAACCAACCCAAATGCTTCAAAACAAGATGCACACATGTTTTTGTTTGTGATTGATGGAGCAATGGTTCAGCTTTTAGACCCGAATAAACCAGATGAAAGAGAGCGGTTGCTTGAGTATTTTTTGTTGGGGTTTGGGTGAGGGACCAAAAAGAAAAATCTCAAAAAATAATTCTATATACATAGTAGATAGACCAAGGCTATTAAATTATATATTTCTTGAAGCAAATTAAGGTTGGATTGGCTTGAGTTTTCTCTTTATATATTCAATAGCCTGAGTCACTTTTGCTGATTTCGTATTTTTCTGTGTAGTAACTGCCCATATGTTCATGGTGCCAACATTCCAGTCATCGAGTACTTTAACGAGTTTACCCTCTGATAATGCTTGTTCAGCTTCAAATGTACTTAAACAACAAACACCATAGCCTTGTTCACACATTTTATGAAGAATTAAAGTATTGTTGGTAAGGTACTTGGGCTTAATTTCCGCATAGTAACTTGTGTAAGTTGATTCATGAAAAAAATATTTTTGAATCATCGTATCGTTAGTTGCATATTGTAAATGTAGCCAGTTTTCATCACCTAACTCATTAGGATGAGTGGGCATTCCATGTTTTTCTACCCAAGCAGGGGAAGCATAAAGTTTCATATGCATTTCAGAGATTTTGTGAGCAATAAATGAAGAGCTTGGCATTTCCCCAACACGTATAGCCAAATCAATCCGTTCTGTAATCAGATCGATATATTGATCTTGAACCTGAATGTTTAAATTAAGATGCGGTAGAGCCTGAGACCAGTCTTTTAAGCTTTCTATAAAATAATTTGATAAACCGACTGGTGCTGAAATTCGTAACTCTCCAAAAGGTTCTTTTTTTTCGGTATCTAATAATGCTTGAGCATTTTCTGCTGCTTGAGCAACTTGTTTGCAATAAAAATAATATCGCTGTCCAATTTCGGTTAAAGATAATTTTCTTGTTGAGCGATGTATTAAGGTAATTCCACTAATTTTTTCTAAATATCGAATTTGTTGACTTACAGCAGATGGGGACATATTGAGAATTCTTGCCGCACCACTCATCGATCCTTGTTCCACTACTTTAGTAAAAATAACCATACGTTTGTAATGATCCATTTTGAACCCTGGCTTCAAGCTGTTTGAACTTCAAAGCTACTATTATGAACTTACTTATTCAAATACTATTTTTATGAATCAAGAAGAGTATTCGATGGGAAGGTAAATCTTTATGAAACATATTTGGGCAAAGAAAATGATTTCATTCGCAGTAGATTTAGCCAGTCAACAGCAACTCAGCTTTTGTTTTGCAATCTATGATGAATCTGCAAATTTACTTGCTTTCCAAAGAATGGATCATTCAATGCTAGGGTCAATTGACCTTGCTTTGATGAAAGCTAAAACAGCGTGCTTATTTCGGACAGAAACTCAAAAGCTTGGACAGCTATCACAACCGAATATGCCCATTTGGTCTATAGAGTTTAGTAACGGAGGCCTAAGTACAATCGCTGGTGGTGTGCCACTTCTAAATCAGGCTGGAGAGTTTATAGGAAGTATCGGTGTCTCTGGTGGAACAGCAGAACAAGATAAAGAAATGGCACAAATGTGTTCAGAATATTTTCTAAAAAATGTAGGGTTTACGCAATGAAAAAAGTATTAGTAACTGGTGCTGGAACTGGATTAGGAAAATTAATGGCAATTGCGCTTGCTAAGGCAGGTAATCAGGTAATTGCTTCAGTTTACGCTGTATCTGAAATAGAAAGCTTAAAAGAATTTGCAGTAAAGCAAAATGTTAATTTAACAGTTGAAAAGCTAGATATTTCAAATGCAGAAGATCGAGAAAGGGCAGCCACTTGGAATGTCGATGTACTGATTAATAATGCAGGTATCGCAGAAACTGGTCCATTAGCAGAAATACCAATGGAACATTTTACAAGAAACTTTGAGATCAATGTTTTTTCAGCTTTAGCTTTAACGCAAAGCATTATTCAAAATATGGTGAAATCTAATATTGCTGGACAAATCATTTTTATTTCATCTGTTGCAGGGTTAATCACAAAAGCATTAACAGGTCCGTACTGCGCAACAAAACATGCCATAGAGGCAATGGCAGAAGTCTTGAGTGAGGAACTCAAAGACTACAATATTAAGGTGACGGTCGTTAACCCTGGGCCTTACGACACTGGCTTCAATGATGCCCAAATGCTAGAAATGAAAAAATGGTACGATCCAAAGAAAAACTTTACCCAGTTGACTGAAGACAGCTTCAAATTTCCTTTAGAACAGTATAGTCCTGAGGAACTTATTGAGCGTATTGTGAAAGTTGTGTCGGGTGAGGTGAAGCTATTTAGAAACTTATTACCTGAGAGTTTTGTTGATATTGTAAAAGACTATCAGGCTGATTTGTGGGTTAAAGAAAATAATTAAAAAAGAGCTGTTCCTCTAGTTAAATTAGTGGAACAGCTTTTAACTCAACATCCTGCATATACCTTACTTAATTTTATTTGGTAATAATAATGAGTAGATTTATCAAAATATTAAAACAAGAATTAATAGGATTATTTTTACTACAAAAAAGTGATCGGACTTGGGAACTTCCTTTAACAGCAGCCTTAGCAACAAGTTTACCAATTTTTTTAGCTATATATTTTGGACATATTGAATATGGTTTGATCTCAAGTTTAGGTGGAATGATATTTCTCTATACGCCGAATAATACACCTTTACACTACCGTTTTTTAACAATGACCTGTGCAACAGTAGGTATTAGTTTTAGTTATTTAGTTGGTTTACTGAGTCACTCATTAGAATTTCCTTTATTTATTATTTTTTCTCTGATGACATTTGTTATTTTGATGATATGCCGATTTTTTAGATTGGGTCCACCTGGTGGATTATTCTTTATTATTGCATTAAGTGTTGGCACAAACTCAAATATAGCGATTTCACAAATTCCATTTAATGTGGGAATGATGTTTTTGGGTGCACTATTTGCAAGCTTTTTAGCTATGATTTATAGCGTATTTATGGTGCAGAAAAAGAGAGAAAAATTATCTACACCTTCTTTTAATTATGATTTTAACTATGTAATTAGTGAGTCTATTATTATTGCTTTATTTGTCGGTATAGCAGTCTTCTTTTCTAAAATATTTGAGTTAAAAAATTATTATTGGGTTTCTGTAAGTTGTTTGATCGTATTGCAACAGTCTAATTTTAGAGATGTTTTTAGTAAAATTTTACATCGTGTACTTGGTACAATGATTGGAGGAGGAGTTACAGTTTTAATATTATCTCAACTATTAAATGGATGGGGCATCGCTATAGCTGTTATGTTGTTAATGTTTGTTGTTGAATATTTTATTACGCGGAATTATGCATTAGCAGTTATTTTTATTACCCTTTTAACTATTTTACAAGCCGAAGCTAATAATTTAATTTTAGAGAGTGCTAATTTTGATTTGTATTCAATAACCTTTACTAGATTTATAGATGTATTGCTGGGGTGCTTTATTGGTTTAGTTGGTGGATATGTTATACATAACCGAATGTCTTAATTTTAAAATATCTTATTCTTATTAAATGAAAAAATTGTATAAAAATCAAAAAACTAGCAATAATTTTAATACTTTTAGGCAATGGTCAGTCTTCAGTTCAGATTGTCATGAAATTTTAACTTGATATTTAGCACAGGTAATCTTAAAATCCCGCCAACTAATTTTTAGGAGCTTCATTGTGAGTACTTGCTCGAGTGACAGTAGTCGATCGGTAATAGTTTAAGTATCCACTGAAGTCTTTATAGACCTCTTTTTGTGGATACAAGAAGAGGTTTTTTATTTCCATCTTTTCATTTCTATTATTAACCCATGATCTAATCATGACTGGTTGCAGTACTTGCATATGCTCCCTCACTTATAGGAGTGATGCCAGTGTTATTTACTTTTAAGAAACGCTCACTTATTTCTGGTTTCTGCTTAATGGCATTATCTAATTCTGGCCATAGTGGACGTCCTATGGTTGTTGATGATGCAACCCTTGTTTCCCCAAAAACTTGCCAACTAGAAACATGGACGCAGCATAATTCTGACAGCAAAGAATATTGGGCAAAGCCTGCTTGTAATTTTGGCGGTAATTTTGAATTTTCTGCTGGCTTGGGAAAAGTAAACGATGATGCTGAGCACTTGAGCTATGCAACTGTACAAGGTAAAACCTTATTAAAGCCTTTAGAGACCAATGATTGGGGAGTGGGGTTTTCTTTTGGAACTCAAATTAATACGAAAGATTCTTCGAAGAAAGATTGGACTGCCAACGTTCCATTAAGTATTTCTACACTGGACGATAAATTTTTAATACATGCCAATGTTGGTTGGTTACGTGAAAATACTACACATAGAAACCAGACCACGTGGGGGATTGGCACGGAAACACAACTTGCTCATCCATTAACTTTCACTGCTGAAGTATATGGTAATGATCGGAACGACTCCTTTTATCAAACTGGTTTAAAATACATGATTTATAAGGACCTTGTTCAAATAGATGCAAGTTATGGCAACCGAATTTCTAATCACGATAATTCTTTTTTCTCAGTCGGTTTTGTATTTCAAACAAAACCATTTTTATATTAATTATTTAGAAATATCCTAATAAATTCTTTTTTAAAAAGTGCTCTTTTTAAAATGAAAGGGCACAATTTTTCCTTTTAATTGATGATGAAAATTTCACTTAATCTATCAATAAATGTGACAGAATCTAACTTTTTATATCGTGTAAATACCGCTATCTTGATTAGGCTTGAACACAACATCTTAAAGTGTTCCTCTTTTAGTTAGATTTTAGGTATTTAAAAAATGAATAAAATGCACGTAACTTTAGCGGTAATTATTGGCTTAATTATTGGTGGAGTATTAGGCTCTGTAGGTTACTCTAAAACTGCTGCGCGTTATGATGCTATGACCACAGCATGTGTCATGGTAAACCAAGCAGTTGAACATGGCATCTTGAAACCTGAACAGGTAAAAGAGCTAGGGGAGTTAACAGGTCAAAGTCTTAAAAAAGATTATGCATCAGTTGCATCTAAGTTCAAATTCTCTGAAAAGCAATTAGGTAACGCATCTGAAGGTTCTAATTGTAGTCAGTTTATTGTTGGGGTGAATGCCGCAAAATAACGCGTAGGAAGCCCACAGAGTGTGGGCTTTTTTATAAAACCTCTTTGGATTGGTTAACATAAGCGACAAGATCAACCGAACATATGATCTATAGGCTGCTATAATAATGATCACCGCAAAATTTAAGTTAAGCTTGCTCTAGGCAGGCTTTTTATATGTGCAAACCAATCTTCTAGGAAATATGAAACGTTATTTAAAACAAACTCAGCCCACTACTTCTCATTGGACCACAGAGCAAGACTGCTTCTTGATAGAAAATAATTCACTCTCAATTCAGAAACTCATCGAACATTTACCCTTTTCTGAAAAAGAAATAAGAGTACGTAGATCTGTTCTTGGTTTAGTCAGAAGAGATAAACAGATGAAAACATTTTAGTTTTACCAAACGGTAAAAATAATATGAAAGTAAATGTTTCTAATTATCTCTATTCAACCATTCATTTTGCGAAAGAGTTATCAAAACCATAATTTTTTTCGGTGTTTTTTTGGTGCAATTTACGTAAAGCTTTAATTACTTACAAACTACTCCCATAAGGCTACTTATAATTACATTGCTTTAAGCATAATCAAAGGCAGAAAACATTCATAGATCAGCACTTTATAACAATAGTACGGAGAGAGAGGTCAATGCCAAAGTATCTAGCTGTAGCCGAAAAGGTTTATAAAAATATTAAAAAAGATAGCTTATTCACTGATGACATTACTCAGAACCTTAACTGTTTAATGAGTCAGATTCGAAAAGCCATCAAGGGAACGGAGTTTAAGCTCAAGTACAATTATATAGACTTTGAAGAAAACTTAACCAAACCATTAAGTGAGTGCAAGGTCCAGATTGATCTGAGTGTTATGCCAAAGTTTGTAAATGAGGGTGAATACCTTCTTTGGTTAGCTGGTTTTATAGAGCGAATCACAGACGGAGGAAAACCTAAATTACCACCTATTTCTCAATTTCTGCCACCAGATTTTAAGATATCGAAAGATGTGTTTCCTGTGACTGTTAATCCTCCAAAAGAGGAGCATGCAGATATGATTATTAGCTATTTTAAATCGAAAGATTTTCTGAAAATCGAGAAAACTCCTTCATAAAAGAATATAGAAGTATTCGTCCACCATACTTCTATATAACTGCTGGTTTTTACTCAGCGACCGCCTTCTGGGGCGGTTTTTTTTATTAATCTGACCAAGCTGAATCTATGGCATTAATCAACCGTAAGTTCAACGCTTTCTGTTCTAACTGCCAATTTGAGAGTTCTTCGGCAGTCGGTTCTTGCTGCCCATCGGAGGCTGCTAAAAAACGTTTAAAATAATTTTTATAATGATAGGCAGAAACATCACCTGTAATATCCGCCGCAACTAAACGACCTTTACATGCTTCAATTAAGCTCTGCAAATGAATTTCCAAAAATTTCCCTTGGTCCCAGTTCGTCATTACGACTTCGCTTGAAAGTACATCCTTATCAATCGATAAATAAATAGCGGAGTCCGATGCTTTTATTTCGGTTAGAAATGCAGATAACAGTTCATCTGGATGATCAAAATTTTGCCATGCATTCTTTTTGCCTGTAAAACGAACCCATGAAGCATTTTGCTGGATACTCCAGTAATGCAGTTTCCCTTTATATAACGGCGACCAATGGTTTTCTACTGCATGCAGCCATCCAATATCACTTGAACTAATTCCTAGTACATCAATTCTGGCAACTTGTGGAAGCTTGCTTGCCCAATACACCCACGAACCACAGTGAATACCAAAAGGGTAACGCATATTGTCAGGATGATTATCACAGACAATCAGGTGAAGTGGTTCTTCAGTTGGCAGTCTTTCTAATAAGAGTTGGGTCACGTGATGGTAATCACCACTGCCTAAGAGGACACAACCCAATTTTTCAGGCAAATGTTGGTTAAGGTGAGCACGTAATTCGTCGAACTCTTTTAGTTTACAACCAAAGCGAATCACTTCTTGCCATGACGTTAGATCAATGCGTACTGCATCATCAGGATCACCAGCAGAATCATCAAAGTTTAAAACGATAGGTGTTCTGTTATTTACCAGATTCATGATCGTATTTCCTGTTTAACGTGCCAATGATGATCTGCTTCAAATAAAGGTCGTAATTTCTTTAAAATAAAACGTAAGACAGGGGAATGTATCCATACTAGATGTCGAGTAAATGTAAATTTAGCGCCTAGTTGAGCTTTGACTTCAGGATCTGTCCAGCCCGCAATGTAAAATTTGAGGTTATTGGCTAATGCATAATCTAAATTTACGAACCAGCTAATAAAATATAAATTGTATTCTTTTGCGAATGGGTAATTGAGCCCAATATATTTATCAACTAGATTGTCTTTATATTCATAACAAATGTTATAGCCGACTAGGGTTGTATCTGCCCAATATAAAAATACTTTACCGCCGCTGTTTGAATCTTGAAGAATTTCTGAAAAAAACTCAGGGCTGAGTAGGTCAAAATGTATTTCGCTTTGCTGATAAACGGCAAGATAGAGTTGATATAAATAGGTTCTAAACTCATGATTATTAAACTGTTCATCGCCCGTAGAAAATTGTTCAATATTTAATTCATTTAAACTTTTGAGTTTACGTTTAAAGTTTTTACGACGGGGTCTAGATAATCTTGATAGATATTCTTCACGGCTTGAAAAATCGATAGGAACGTAAGCTAAAGCTTGCCCTTCAACAGATAAAAAACCCTTTTTTTCTGCATCTTGAATAAAATTTTGACTGTAATTATTTTCAAGTTCGCTAAGTAAAGGTGAACCTAAAGGAAGATCTTTAATAATACCTAACTTAATTTTTTGGTCATTATTTTTTAAAAAATCTGTTATCGAGTCTAGAGAAAGTTCTTTAGGTAATAAGCTGTATTCTGTGACAGTTGTCCCGATAAAACATGTTTTAAAATGAAGAATTTTTCCCCAGATCGAATACCCTGGCAATGCTTTAATTTTTTTAAGAAGGTCTGTATCTAGAGTCGTTAATAAATCAAACTCTGTATAAAAATAAGGCAAAAAATTGTTAGGAGAATGAACCTGAAAACTTAAAGGTGGATGCTTTAAAAAAGCATCCACCACTGCCTGAGGTTCTAACTGATTCAGGTTTTTAGTCATAAAGTAATTTTATATTTCCCGTTTAGCTCGAATTAATACTTGGTCAAGTAAAACCATTGCTTGATCGATTTCGGCTCTCGAGATTTCTAGTGATGGTGCAAATGTAATAACGTTTTTGTAATAACCGCCTACATCTAACACCAAACCACATTGTTGTCCTTGGTATTCAAGGGTACCTGAAAGACCGATATCGACCATTTTATCCAATAATTCTTTGTTTGGAGTAAAGCCATCAGCCTGACAAATTTCTGCGCGTAATGCTAGTCCTAATCCATCAACATCACCAATTTCTGGATGACGTGATTGTAAGTCTTTTAGACCTTCTAGGAAATAGGCACCACTTTCCATGATTTGTTTTTCATAGTCTTTTTCAGCCAACATGTGCATAACTTCAAGACCAACTGCTGTACCAAGCGGGTTAGACGCAAAAGTTGAGTGAGTTGAACCAACTGGGAAAATTTCAGGATTAATCATTTCTTCTTTTGCCCAAATACCAGCAAGAGGATTTAATCCGTTGGTTAACGCTTTACCAAATGCAACAACGTCTGGCTTAATATCGAAATGTTCGAAAGACCATAGTTTACCAGTACGGTAGAAGCCCATTTGGATTTCGTCGACAACCAACAAAATACCGTGATCATCTAGAACTTTTTTCAAACCTTTATAGAAGTTCTTCGGTGGAATTACGTAACCACCAGTACCCTGAATCGTTTCAATATAGAAAGCAGCAAATTCACTTTCACGAACTTTAGGGTCCCAAACACCGTGGTATTCATTTTCAAAAAGACGTGCAAACTCACCAACTAACTTATCTGCATATTCTTCTGGTGTCATACCTTTAGGACGACGGAAAGGATATGGGAATGGAATGAATTGAGCACGCTCACCAAAATGACCATAGCGGCGACGGTAGCGATAGCTTGAAGTAATTGAAGATGCACCTAAAGTACGGCCATGGTAACCGCCTTCAAAAGCGAACATACGGCTTTTGCCTTTAGTAAAGTTACGTACAACCTTTAATGAGTCTTCAATCGCTTGTGAACCACCAACGTTGTAGTGAACACGGCCTTGTACACCTGTCTTTTTAAGAATGTCTTCAGCAATAACTTTACTGAGTTCAATTTTAGTTGGGTGTAAATATTGGCTGGCAATTTGAGGAAGCTCATGAATTTGCTTGATAAGTGCCTGATCTAAACGAGGGTTTTTATAACCAAAGTTGACCGCCGAATACCACATTTGTAAATCTAGATATGGAATATCTTGGTCATCAAAAATATAGCTGCCCTGACAATCCGTAAAAATCTTAGGTGGGTTTACATAGTGTACTGTATCGCCGTGTGAACAATACTTTGCCTCATCTGCTAAAAGTTGTGCCTCATTAAGTCGAACGCGGTCCTTCGAACTTGTTGCAGAAGTGCTTTCTTGCTTGAATGTATGATTGTTGTTCATACTTCTATTCCTTTTACGGTTGGTGTTTTCAGTGTGTATGTTTTAGATACAGAGGCTGAGTGAAAAAAGTTGTTATATTTAAAAGGTAAAGGTAAGACCCACAGCAGGAGTAATATCTGTGCGTTTTTTTACCATTGGACTTTTAAACTGTTCGTTTGATAGATAATTAAATTCGACAGAACTAAAAGCATTCACATGTTTGGAAAGTTGGTAGTTGGCTGTCATGCTCACAAAAGGCGATATGCTTTGGCCCGGTTGATATGCTGCAATACCACTACGTTTACTTTCAGCATCACTTACGCCGTAGTAGTATTGGTTATATTTTGCATTGTTCCACTGAAAACCTGCTTCCGGATAGACTGTTAAATTGCCTTTGTCTAGTTCCGCAAGGTAAGAGGCCCTTAAAATAGTTCCTTTACTACGGGATAAAACATCGGTATTAAGCCGTGCTTTAAATCCACCGTAAGGTGTAATTCGCATATAACTTGCACCAGCTAGAACAGACCATTTCCGTTTGTCTAGTAAACGTAGTTCGCCGCTTGGATCGTATGAGTTGCCATCATAGTGACCATCTATGCGTAATTGATTTTTGTCGTCTTTGAATAAGTAATAGCCGGCATCGTCGCCTTCAATATAGAATTTATCATTGTCATAGAAAATAGTAGGCAAAAGCGTTTGAGACGTTTTATGACCTTTATAAGCCTGGAAATTTACAGAATAGTTAAAACCCATTGTTAAATCTGGTGATGAGCTTTCTTCTGCATAAGCCGTATAGTAAAAAAAGCAGTTGCTTATTACTATTGCTATGGCGATTTTTTTCAATGGTTTAAGCATATTTAGTCTTTCTAGGGTGAAGAAAAAACGATGTTTAGTCGTGTTCTGTTCAAATTTTTTTTGAATATAAAAGTTAATTCTTATACAAATCTTAATAAAAAATTAAATCTAACTTAATTTTGTATTTTTTCGTCAAATCACTTATTTCGAATCAAAAATAGACTTTATAAGAAGGATGAATGATTCATTTTAGTGTGTATCCTAGTTTGAAAAACAATGATTAGTAAGTTTTTCTTTTAAATAAAAGGTGTTTTTTTGCAAATTTTAAATCATCTGGGCTCTATCTATACTTTTGTAATTGATGGAATAATATAATACTTTATTCAAATTTTTTTTGAAGACTTTTAATTAAAGAAATTTTAAGATTTGCATCCTAAAGTCAGAATGTAATTTTTATAAAAATTCTTAAATTATTTGTATGAGGCATTTTATGTTCATGGTCAACCAGCATTACTATACAGATCACACTGTACCTTGGCATATTTTATGTGACTTTGATGGGACAATCAGCTTAAAAGATACGACGGATTATTTGCTCGAAACTTATGCAAAAGCTGGCTGGGAAGAAATTGAAGAAGAATGGGAACAAGGGAAAATTGGTTCCAAAGTTTGTATGCAAAAACAGATTGAACTGCTGGATGTATCAATTGATGAGTTGCACCAATGTCTCGATCAAATTGAAATTGACTTGGGCTTTATCGAATTAGTCAAGATTACTGCTGAATATAAAATTCCTTTGACCATTGTAAGTGATGGACTCGACTTTGTTATTCGCCATATTTTAAAAAAATATAATCTAGAACATTTGCCTGTTATTGCTAATCACCTCGTTCAGACAGGTGAAAGGTCATGGAGACTCGAGTTCCCTAATCAGGAGGTGAACTGTGTAAGTGGAACATGCAAATGTAAGATTGCAAATCAAAAACCTCAAAAGCATATTGTTTTGATTGGTGATGGTCGTTCAGATTATTGTCTAGCAGGAAATGCAGACTATGTTTTTGCAAAAAAATCTTTAATAGACCATTGTATCGAAAACCAGATTTTTCATACAAAGTTCGAAAATTTTGCAGAAATTTACCAACCCTTGGCTAAGCTACTATGTAGTGATTTTGGAATAGATACACCAGTTACGGTGATTACATGATAAAAGATAATTCATTTTTTTTATCAGGCAACAGAACTGGTATTTTATTGATTCATGGTTTGACCGGCACGCCAAATGAAATGAGAGGAATTGCACGCGTTTTGCATCAAGCAGGTTATAGCGTGTATGGGGTACAGTTGGCTGGGCATTGTGGCGATGTCGAAGATTTGGTAAATAGCCAATGGGAAGATTGGTTTGATAGTGTAGTTGCAGGAGCAGAAAAGCTAAAAGAACATACAGATGAGCTATTTGTTGCAGGTTTATCGATGGGATCTTTGCTGGCATTAAAGTATGCATCAGCTTATCCAGTTGCTGGGGTGATTGCCTATAGTCCAACCTTTCAATACGATGGCTGGAGCATTCCTTTATGGTCAAAAATGCTTGCGCCTATTGTTTTGCCTAGTGTTCATTATTTAAATATTTTTCGTAAGAATACTTTTGATGAAGCTGAGCCTTACGGCATCAAAAATGAAGTATTGCGTTCGCGTATTGTTCAGGCCATGAATAGCGGTGAAAGTAGCGAAGCGGGGTTACCTGGTAATCCGTGGCATTCATTGTTTCAGTTACAACGCCTTTCGCGTAATGTTCGTAAAAATCTCTCAAATATTACTGCACCATGTTTGTTATTACATGCCTATGACGATGATATTGCTCACCGAAGAAATAGTGAGTTAATTTATGCCAAGGTGAAGGGGCCTAAGAGTTTAATCTGGCTTTATAATAGCTATCATATGATCACTATTGATAATGATCGAAAACAAGTAATAGAAGAATCCATTCGATTTATTCAGCAGTACGAACATCAAAAAAAGAAACCAGAGACTCCGTTAATGAGACAGGAAATAAAAGTCTCACCTGAAATGATTGGTAAATCCTTATGAATATTGTGGTGTTCAGTGTATGGATGCTAACCATTTTGATTGATACAGTGGGGCAGTTGGCTTTCAAGGCCGCTGCTCATGAAAGTAAAACCAATGAAGGGCTTGAACATTGGTGGTTCATGGCTAAACGCCCGTGGCTATGGGTTGGTATTGTTTGCTATATCTTTGAATTTGTCGTTTGGCTTGCCTTCCTCTCGCTGGTTCCTCTTTCTGTTGGGGTAATGCTAGGGTGCATCAATATTGTAGTGATCATGCTTGCTGGTCGTTTATTCTTTAAAGAAAAATTAACTCGAAATCGATTAATTGGTGTGATTCTGATTGGACTCGGAGTGACTATTGTTGGGATGGGTGCATGAAGAAATTTTATATCGTTGGTTTTTTAACATTAATGCTTTTCGATACTTTGGCCCAGATCAGTTTTAAGTTGGCTTCAAATCATGCGATGCCTTTAACTTTTGATGTCGATTGGCTAATAAGGGTGTTTAGCCATCCATGGATTTATGGGGCTTTCATTGGATACATAGGTGCCTTTTTTATCTGGATGAATTTATTAAAACATGCGCCTATCGGACCTGCTTTTGCAGCGTCACATTTAGAGTTAATCACTGTGATGTTTTTGTCGATTTGGCTTTTTAATGAACCGCTTACATTCACGAAAGTCACAGGCGCTATTCTTATTTTTGCAGGTGTTTGCTTCTTGGCTAAAGATGAAGAAGAGAGCCATAGTCATGAAGAAGTTGCCACAAAATAACCTGTAATCAATCAATTTTAAAAGCGGTTATGTCTACCGTATTGACTTCATGAAAGTCAGTACGGTGCTAAATTAACATTCTGGGTTTATAAGCAGTTTTCTGAGTTCTTCATTAAAAAATTAAAAGAAAGGCTAAAAAAAGAGCAATATATTGTTTTGCATAAAATAAAAAAGACGAATCTTTTAAAATTAAATATGAATAAATTTGTTCTTACTCAATTGATTTGCTTCCCATAAATAACATTTAAAGCGCTTACCTCAACAGTCTTAAAACAGCTATCATTTAGGTTGATATTTCATAATCAAAAAATGACATAGAGACTTTAAAATGAAAAAGCTTGCAATAACCTTAGCTGTTTTGGTTCCACTCTCAAGCTATAGCCTAGCCAATGACTCTACGGGTTATGTCGGCACAGGTGGCATTCAATATCTTAAAAATTCACAAGTTGCTATGCAGAGTGAAGATTTATTTATTAGTAAAAAAATCATTAAGGTCGACTATCTTTATAAAAATTTAAGCAGCAAGGATGTGACAGAAACTATTTTATTTCCGTTGCCACGTATTGATAATTTCTTTGAGTCTGATTTTGCAGATACAGAGGCACTTTTAAAAAGCTTTAAAATTGTGGTAGATGGTCAAAATATAAAACCAGAAATGCATGTTAGAACGTTTATTCAAAAAGATGACAAATCACCTTTGATGGATGTAACAGATGAGTTTAAGCAATGCGGTTTTACTGAAAAAGACATGCTTAATCCATGGACACCTACTAAATATGATTATGAATTTTATCTAGATAAACTAAAACAATGTAATAAACCACAAATGCAGAAACTTGTAGCTCAATTTGAAAAAGATGATGTGATCCCGTGGTCATCTCAAGTTATTTATAGTTGGAAGCAAACCTTTAAAGCCAATAGTTTGACCAAAATTCACCATGAATATAAACCTTTAGTCGGTGGGTCTGTTGCGCTATATCCAGACGAGGATAGCAAGCAATTTTGCATGGATAAACAATTTAAGCAGGGCCTCAAAAAAGCTCGGGCAGAACATTCGCCGTTTAGTGCCTTAGGTTATATTTTGACGACAGGCGCAAATTGGGCAAAGCCAATTGAAAACTTTAAGTTAACGATTGAACGTGATAAAGATGAACTGGTTTCATTTTGTTGGGATGGCCAAGTTAAAAAAATAAGTCCAACTCAATTTCAAATGAGCAAAACCAAGTTCGTACCAAAACGAGATTTAGATATTATTTTTGTTCAAGTTAGATAGCTTCATAACACTTTAAACTGTATAAAATTGCATCACTTTTAATTGTGTGTCATAACCTAACTATGGCGCACAATAACAAGAGGATGCCAATATGTTACTCAAGGGAAAAGTAGCAGTAATTTTTGGAGGTAGTGGCGCAATAGGCACTGCCATTGCAAAAGTTTTAATTCGTGAAGGGGCGCATATTTATTTATGCGCAAGAGATTTAAACAAACTGCAAAACATTGCGACACAACTACAAAAACATGAAGGCGTGGTACATACCGTTAGTGTTGATGTGTTAGATAGTCAGGCAACCAGTGAGGCAGTTGCTCAAATTGCCCAAGCGACGGATGGCTTAGATATCGTCATTAATGCGACCAGTTTTATCCATAACCAAGGCAAAGAACTTTTGGAATTAAACCTGAATGAGTTTATCGGGGGAATAAATCCATTTCTTACAGCTCAGTTTAATATATCCAAAGCTGCGGTGCCTTTTATGGGCGGTGATCGTGGCGGAACCATAATTTCAATTGTCGCGCCTTCAGCACGAATGGCGATACCGGGACATCTCGGGCATATTGTGGGCTGTGCTGGAATAGAGGCTTTTATTAAAGCACTTGCCAGTGAGCTAGGTTCTAAAAATATACGGGTATTGGGTGTACGCTCACATGCAATTGTTGATGCTGTGCAAGCGGGTTCTTACACACGTGAATTATTTGAGTCTAAAGCGCAGGCCATGGGGCTCAGCATAGGACAATGGCTTGAAGGTGCTGCTCAGAGTACCATGCTAAAACGATTGCCCACGCTTTCACAAGTTGCAGAAACTGTCGCTTTTCTTGCATCGGAGCATGCCGACTCAATGACTGCAACAGTGGTAAATATGACGGCTGGAGCAATAGTGGATTAGTGCAATTTATTTTTAATCCAATAATCTAAACTAAAATAACGGCCGCCTCCAAGTACAAGCAAGGCGAGCAGCATAACCATATAGGTCGCGGCAAATTCAATTCCGTTATTTAAAATAACAAACGAACCGCTAGAGGTAAGCCAGTCATAGTTACCATAGTTCTGTAAGATTTCTCGAGCTTTATCTAACTTTTCAGCAGAGGCTAATACTTGCATATTGGCGAAGGGCGCATGCGGATCAGCAATTGCTTGCCATCCATTAGGGAGATGTACCGTAAATATTGCGACCAACATGGTAATAATGAGTGGAATACTAATTAGACGGGTAAACAGACCTAATGTTAAGAGTATTGCACCTGCCAGTTCAGTTGACGTTGCAAGCACGGCCATTAAATATGGAAAAGGAAGGCCTAACCCTCCATCTGAATTACCAAACCATTCGACAATGTCATTGAAGTGCATCAATTTATTTGTCCCTGCCATCCAGAATATAGGAACTAGATATAATCGAAGCGCCAGCGCTGCAATGCCATCAACATGTTGTAGAGACTTACCGAGATTTTGATAATATTGAGATAAGCCATAAATAAAGTTCTTCATGATAATTTCACATCCAATGCGATTGAATAATAATTAGTCGGATGGAAACTGTATTTCTTACATAAAAATTTTTTTTATTTACGGTGTAATAAAAAAGGATTTGGTCCGTCTAACTTTATGTACATGTGTACAAACCGAGAAATTAGCATTAAAGGAATACGAAAATGAACAAACTCAACTCAATGACTTCAGTGGCAGCATTATTAGCACTTTCAGTTGCAGGTGCTACGCAAATGGCTGTAGCAGCAACCAATACGACAACTGAAGTACATGCAACTAAAGCAGCAGATGGTAAATGTGGTGAAGCGAAATGCGGAGCTAACAAAATGAAAAAACATGAAAAATCTGCGGAAGCAAAATGTGGAGCAGCTAAAAAAGCAGCAGAAGGTAAATGTGGTGCAACTAAAAAAGCAGCGGACGGTAAGTGCGGTGCAGATAAAAAAGTTGCTGATGGCAAGTGTGGCGCTAAGTAAACCATCTGATCATGGATGATGTCGGCCTTCTATTAAGTGTCGGCATCATTTCCAAAAGGAGAAGTCACCATGATGGAGTTGAATGGTGTAGGGCTTGGTTTAAGACGAGATTTCATAGATTCATTTCTAACGGCAAAAACATATCCCGACTTTATTGAGGTTGCCCCAGAAAATTGGCTTGGTTTTGGTGGCCGACATGCAAAATTACTGGCACAGTGTGCTGAAAAAGCGCCGTTAATTTGTCACGGCTTGTCATTATCTATTGGAGGGCCGCATCCACTTAATCTCGAGTTTATAGGTCGAGTAAAAAGCTTTTTAGAACAATACGAAGTGCCTATTTATTCTGAACATTTAAGTTATACAAATGATGGCGGCTATTTATATGATTTGTTGCCAATACCGATGACGGAAGCCGCTGTTAAATATGTGGCTGAACGTATTTTACGGGTACAGGATATTTTAGGGAAAAGATTGGTCATAGAGAATGTGTCTACTTACGTCATGCCGAATGCCCAAATGAGTGAAGCCGAATTTATTCGTGAAGTGATTCAACATGCTGACTGTGATTTGCTTCTTGATGTAAATAATGTCTATGTCAACAGTACCAATCATGGTAGCGATGCATTCGGATTTATTCAGAACATGCCAAAGGAACGAATTCGTTACTTACATATTGCTGGACATGAAAAAGTTCAGAAGAACTTATTAATCGATACCCATGGGGCGGAAGTTTGTGACCGTGTTTGGGAGTTATTGAGATATACCTATCAAGTATGCGGAATAAAACCGACATTATTAGAACGCGATTTTAATATTCCATCATGGCAAGAATTAGAAGAGGAACTCGCCAAAATTAAACTCATTCAACAACAGGAGAGTGGCTATGAAGGGAAATCAAATATCCTTCCAAACCATGCAGCAACAGTTTTGTGACTGGATTAGAGATCCTGATTTGGAACTGCCTCAAACACTTCCTGCTCAAAGAATGCAAATTTATCGGGATTTGCTTTTTAATAATGTCAGCTCATTTATTGACTTAGTTTATCCCGTAGCTCGTGCGATGTTGCCAGAGTTAAAGTGGCAACAATTGCTGTTAGAGTTTTTTCAAAAAGCTAAGAGTCGCTCACCTTTATATAATGATATCTCTTTAGAATTTAGAGAGTATTTGACAGACCAGCAGCACCCAATATTACAAGAATACCCTTGGTTGGCTGAGTTATTACAGTTTGAATGGCTTGAGTTGTATTTAGATACTGTTGAAATTGAAGATGTCGTTTTGCATGAAAATTACGCTTGGCAGTTAAGCACAAAAGTATGGGTATTGGTTTATCAATATCCTGTTTATACGTGGACGACTTTAACGACACAAGAACAAGTTGAGCTTGCACCAGGTGCAGTACTGGTTTGGCGTGATGATGAAGATAAGGTATGTATTGAACAACTTTCTCCATTGTTTGCTATGCTAATTGAACAGTTAACTCAAAATATAACGTTAACTGATCATGATATTTTTACGCTCATTCAATCTGTACTGACTGACTTGTCTAAGCCTGAAATTGATCTGCAAATTCAAGAACTAAAAAACCTCTTAACTCGACTACAATTAATTCAAATTTCCCATGATTTTAAAGAGGTACAAGGATGACTTCAGCCGCGGCATCAAGTTATGAGGACCTAGGGGATCAACTGCATAATCCAGCCTTTTTACAAGACTTAAGACAGCAAATGATTAAATTTGCTTTTTTACAGTTGTCTTCGCTTCCGCAAGCTGAAGATGTAGTGCAAGAGGCATTAACGAGCGCTTTTCAAAATTTAGATTCCTTTAAAGGGCGGGCTGCGTTCAAAACATGGGTATTCGCAATTTTAAAAAATAAAATTATTGATGTAGTTAGGCAAAAGTCACGCTTGGTCGCAATGTCTGAATTATTTAAAGATGAGGAAAGCGAGCTCAGTGTCGATGAGTTGTTCGATGCATCAGGACATTGGCATAAATATGAAGCACCTCAAGCATGGCAAAGCCCTGAAGAAATGATAGAGCAGTCAGATTTCTGGATAATTTTTGAAGCCTGTTTAGATCATTTACCTGCTAAATATGCTCAGGTTTTTATGATGAGAGAAGTGATAGAGCTGAGTTCTAACGAAATTTGTAGCAAGCTGGAATTATCTATTTCAAACTTTAATGTGTTGATGTATCGAAGCCGTACCCGATTACGGGAATGCTTAGAAAATAAATGGTTATTGAAGGAGGATTGTTCATGTTGACATGTCGACAAGCCACTCAATTGGTGTCGGAAAAGCAAGATAGAGCCTTGTTTTTACGTGAGAAGAGTAGTTTACAACTGCATTTATTGGCGTGTCGATCATGCCGTCGTTATGCAAAACAGATCAAAACAATCAGTCAGCTTTCTAAAGTATTTAAAAATTTGGATGGCTAACTTTCATTAAAAATTTATTTATTGCTAGCCTAACTCAGCAAAAAGCTCTCATACTATAAAAGTACAGGAGTTTTTTAATACAGGATGAAACGTGAATTTAAAGAATCTTGAAGCATTTTATTGGGTTGTGACTTTAAATAGCTTCAATAAGGCTGCGGCAAAATTGCAAACAACTCAGCCTGCGGTATCTCAAAAAATTACATCTCTTGAAAGTGAATTAGGTTTTAAAATTTTAGATCGTAGCTTGCGGCAGTTTAAACTGACTCATAAAGGCATGACCTTATTTAAGTATGCTGAAAAATTTATGCGTCTAGAAACAGATCTAGTGGCTGAGCTGACCGAAAACCAGCACCTGACTGGCACCATTCGTTTAGGCGTTTCTGAAACAATTGTCTATACATGGTTAGTTGAATATATTGAAAAGGTTCAACAAGAGTTTCCAAAAATTTCTGTAGAAATTGTGGTAGACCTGACACCTAACTTACAAGAAGGTGTGCGAACAGGGGACTTAGACATGGCCTTTTTGCTTGGGCCAACTTTAGCTTTTGAATGTATTGAACAGGCTTTGTGTGACTTTGAGCTGAGCTTTTTGGCTTCACCTTCATTTAAAGGTGGTGTTGCTCAAATGTCTTTTAAAACTTTAATGTCTCATACTATTTTAACCTATCCCAAAATTACCTATCCCTATAAAGAATTGAAAGCCAGAATGAAAGAACAAGGAATTGATGAACCACTCTCAATTACCAGTTATTCACTAGCAACTTTATTACGTTTAGCAGAGCAGGGTTTAGGCATTGCAGTCGTGCCGACCTTAACCGCGCTAAAAGAAATCATTGATGGCCGACTAGAAATATTAAATACGCCCATTCAATTAAAGACGTTTCATTTCACCTCGATTTACATTCAAGGAAACGATGTGGCATTGAAAGAAAAACTAACCGAGGTGGCTGTTAAAGTATCGGCGAGTGCCATGAAAAGTCTCAATGAAAAAATCCAAAAATAAGCTCTATTTTGATTTCTTATAAAATATTTTTTCTTATTTTATATAGGCTGCTTGACTGGAAAGCCATAAAAGCAGCTTATGAAGTTTGATAAGTAAAACTTATCCTGATTTTTTAATAAATATTAAATCATTTAAAATCAAATATTTGTGTTTTTAATTTTCTGTAAAAAGTCTTATTGTCCGTAGGGATTAGCTATGTTTTTATCTTAGATACAAGATTTGATCGCCGATTGTGTTAATTGGGGAACAGGGAATCTTTGTCATTTTAAAGGATTAAAGAATATCGTTTAGGAAAGAAATGGTGTTCTTGGTTCAACTTGTAAATAGCGTTGTTAAGCTCAAATGGATGAGGAACGCATTAATATGTCTTTACTGAAATCTTCTTTTTTATCAGATCGCCAATGGGCCATTGTAGCCTCAATCTTTATGATGGCGACCTCTGCAATGGGGCCAGGATTTTTAACCCAAACTGCTGTATTTACAGTCAAGTTAGGTGCAGCATTTGGCTTTGCAATTTTAGTTTCCATTCTGATTGATTATGTGGTTCAACAAAATATCTGGCGAGTGGTGACACTTACCCAAATGCGTGCCTCGGATATTGCCAATAAAGCAATTCCCGGCAGTGGTTACTTACTGGCTTTTCTGGTCATTCTAGGTGGTTTTTTCTTTAGTATTGGTAACATTGCAGGTGCAGCTTTAGGTCTAAATGCACTTTTTGGCCTAGACACAAAGTGGGGCGGTATTTTAAGTGGTGCATTAGCCATTTTGATTTTTGCATCAAGAAAAGCAACGCTTGCCATGGATAAAAGCATGATCGTGTTGGGATTGCTTAAAATCCTCCTGATTATTATTGTTGCCGTCATTGTAATGCCTCCTGTTGGTCAAGCTGTACATCAAACTTTTGCTCCAGATCAGATCGACTTTGCCATTATTACCACCATTGTCGGCGGTACAGTTGGTGGTTATATCTGCTATGCAGGTGCGCATCGTTTACTCGATAAAGGCGCGGTTGGTCCTGAAAATATTGATGAAGTTGCTAAAGCTGCAACTAAGGGCATTATTGTTGTCGGCATCATGCGCTACGTGTTGTTTTTAGCATTTTTAGGTGTGGTGGTGAGCGGTGCAAATATTGATTTAGCCAGCCATGACGCCAATCCGGCAGCTCAAGCATTCCAATATGCAGCGGGTACATTTGGTTTTAAATTATTTGGTTTAATTTTCTGGGCAGCCGGCATTAGTAGCACCATTGGTGCAGCATATACTTCAGTGTCGTTCTTTAACGTGTTTAAAAAGAACTTAACACCAAAACAAAACAACTATACGACCATTACCTTTATCGCATTGGCTTTATTACTCTATGTGTTATTGGGTGCAACTCCAGCAGGTCTACTCATTTTTGTGGGTGGTTTTAACGGTTTGGTGTTGCCAATTGGTCTTACAATTTTTGTGTATGTTGCTGCATGCCGTAAAGATTTAATGGGTAATTACAACTATCCAAAATGGTTGCTTATTTTGGGTGGATTAACATGTCTGTTGACGTGGTGGATGGGCTATATGTCGTTTACGACAGTGTTTAACTATTTGACCAAGCTTTAAGCCAGACTTTGTTACGTGATAAAGGAATAATGCCATGTTTGTAGATTTAAATAGTGATTTGGGTGAAAGTTTTGGCTCATGGAAAATGGGTAATGATGACCAGATTTTACCTGTCGTGACCAGTGCCAATATTGCTTGTGGCTTTCATGCTGGCGACCCGCTCGGCATTTTAAAAACGGTTCGTAAAGCAGTTGAGCTTGGTGTGACCGTTGGTGCTCATGTGTCTTATCCAGACCTTGTAGGCTTTGGCCGCCGTAATATGGATTTGTCACGTGACGAGCTTATTGCCGATGTGCTTTACCAAATTTCTGCACTCGATGGCTTGGCTAAAGTAGCAGGTTCAAAAGTGCAATACGTTAAACCGCATGGCGCGCTCTACAACACCATTGCCCATGACCAAGCTCAGGCAGCCGCCGTGATTGATGCCATTAAAATGTATAACCCTGAATTGGTTTTAGTGGCTTTAGCAGGGTCAAACTTGGTAGAGCAAGCACGTGTGGCTGGTTTAAAAGTGGTATCTGAGGCATTTGCTGACCGCGCTTATAACAGCGATGGTTCACTGGTATCTCGACGTTTAGAAGGTGCGGTTTTACACGACTCAGCATTTGTTGCGAGCCGTGTGGTTTCAATGCTTAAAAATGGTGGGGTCGAGTCAATTGATGGCGTATTTACCCCAATTCAAGCCGACACCATTTGCCTACATGGCGACACCGACGGTGCATTAGAGATGTCGGCAGCCATTAAAGCTGAGCTTGTAAAAAACAATATTGAAATTCGCCCATTTGTAAAAAAAGCATAAGGATGAGCACAATGTATAAGGATATTAAAGTCGACCCAGCTCAGCTTGACGCCGCGTTAGATGCGCGTTTAAAAATCCGTGCAGGTTTTGATAAACCAACAGCAGGTATGGCTGCGGGTATGACGCAGGTCAACATGATTTCGGTGCCAAAAGAGTGGGCATATGACTTTTTACTCTATGCGCATCGTAACCCACAAAGCTGCCCAGTGCTTGATGTGCTCGAAGAAGGCATTTATGCATCTAAGCTTGCCGCAGATTCAGACATTAGAACCGACTTCCCGCGCTATCGCATTTGGAAAGATGGCGAAATGGTTGATGAAGTGACCGATGCAAGCGAGATTTATAATGCCCATCCAGATTTAGTCACGTTCTTAATTGGTTGCAGTTTTTCATTTGAAACAGCTTTGCAAGAAGCTGGTATTGAAGTTCGCCATATTCATGATGACAATAATGTACCGATGTATCTGAGCAATATTCAGTGCCTGCCAGCAGGGCGTATTTCTGGAAATATGGTGGTTTCAATGCGACCAATTCCATCTCATCAAATTAGTGAAGCTGTAAAAATTACCGCGCGTATGCCAAGTGTCCATGGTGCGCCTGTACATATTGGGCATCCTGAAAGCTTAGGGATTTTGGACGTAAATAAGCCTGACTTTGGTGATGCTTCACGTATTGAAGCGGGTGAAATTCCAGTGTTTTGGGCTTGTGGTGTAACGCCTCAAGCAGCCGTTATGAACTCGAAAATTCCTTTTGCGATTAGTCATGCACCGGGTCATATGTTTATTACCGACATTCCTGACCGTGCTTGGATTGGCTAATTGGACTAAAGAAGAATTAAAAGGATAAGCAAATGCGTTTTTTATCGGTAAACGCCGATTGTTTTCTGATTGAGCTTGCGAGCCTAGAAGAAACTTTGGCGTTGTACAATAAATTGCAAAATACGCAATTGAATGGAATTAAAGACTTAGTCCCCGCTGCAAAAACAATTTTGGTTTTTTTTAACGAGATCGGAACCAATTTTAAAACGCTGGTTGCTTCAATTCAGAGCCTCAAGATTGATTCAGGATTTGAGCGTAGCAGCCAAGAAGTGATTGTACCGATTCGTTACGATGGTGAAGACCTTGCTCAAGTTGCTGAGTTACAAGGTTTGTCGATCGCCGATGTGATTAGAAAACATCACGAAAGCGTGTGGAATGTGGCTTTTATTGGTTTTGCGCCGGGCTTTGCTTATATGAGTAGTCCCGATCGACCTTTTACCGATATTCCACGCTTAACGGTTCCACGTAAGAAAATACCGTCAGGCTCTTTGGGCTTGGCTGGAAAATACTCTGGTATTTATCCAAAAGACAGTCCAGGTGGCTGGCAGCTTATTGGTACAACATCAGAAAAAATGTGGGATTTAGAGCGTAAAAATCCTGCATTGCTGTTACCGGGCATGACCGTACATTTTGAAGATGTTACGCATAGCCCAACAATCGTAAATGTACCACAGCAAATTACTCGTACGGTTGATCTTAAACAATCTACACCACTGTTTACGATCACTGCACCAAGTCTACAGATGCTCATTCAAGACGAAGGGCGTTTAAACCAGACCAATATTGGAGTTGGGGTTGCTGGTGCAATGGATTTATCTGCCATGCATAGTGCTAATCGTATTTTGGGTAACCCAATCGATACACCCGTTATTGAAGTTTTAAATGGCGGCCTAAAAGCCAAAATGCAGCATGCCGGCGTTATTGCAGTGGCTGGAGCTATTTCAAACATTCGTGTGAAATTTGCCGATGGTCAAACCGCAGATTTTGCAAGTTATCAACCGATTGATCTGGATGAAGGCGATGAATTTCAAATTCAGTTACCAACAGCAGGATTAAGAAACTATCTGGCAGTTCGCGGTGGTATAGATGTTGAACCAGTGCTCAATAGTGCCTCATTTGACAGCTTGGCGGTGTTAGGGCCAGAGCCTTTAAAGCTCGGAGATACCATTTACCAAGGGCAAATAAAGGCAGCCAATATTAGCGTAAATGAAGTGGGTAAAAGCGACTTGCCACAAGCTGGCGAAGTTGTTGAGTTAGATATTGTAATGGGACCGCGCACTGACTGGTTTGAACAAGACAGTATTGAACTATTGTGTCAGCAAGAATGGCTAGTGACCAATGAAAGCAACCGAGTTGGGCTAAGACTTTCAGGTGCAGAGCCTTTAACTCGAAAAATTACCCATGAACTGGAAAGTGAAGGCACGTGCATTGGTGCTTTGCAGATTCCACCGAGCGGGCAACCCGTTTTGTTTATGAACGATCACCCTTTAACGGGCGGATATCCAGTCATTGGCGCTGTTGCTAAACACCATTGGGATTTGGTGGCACAGATTCCAGCTGGTTGCCGCATCAAATTTAAAAAAATTGCCGAATTTACAGATTTTGAGAATGAATGATGAATACAGAAAAATTATTGATTGCTAACCGTGGTGAAATTGCCGTTCGTATTATCCATGCTTGCCGTGACATGGGAATTTCTTCAGTTGCGTTATATGCAGATGACGACATTGGCAGCATGCATGTCGAACTTGCAGATGAAGCATGGGGCTTGGCTGGTGCTACCGCAAGCGAAACCTATTTAAATATTCCTGCGATTATTGAAGTTGCAAAGAAATCGAAAGCGACCATGGTCCATCCGGGTTATGGCTTTTTATCTGAGCGTGCTGAGTTTGCTCAAGCCGTGATTGATGCAGGTTTAAAATGGGTAGGGCCATCACCCAGTGCCATTGAAAAACTAGGTGATAAAATCGAAGCACGTAAAATTGCTGCTTCGGTAGGTGCACCATTGGTTCAGGGTACACAAGATCCATTAAACAGTGGAGATGAAGCTTTAGAGTTTGCCAAACAATATGGTTTACCGATTGCAATTAAAGCCGCATTTGGTGGCGGTGGCCGTGGCTTAAAAGTTGCGTGGAAACTCGAAGAAGTTCAAGAGCTTTATGAGTCGGCAGTACGAGAGGCAAAAGCTGCCTTTGGTCGTGGTGAATGTTTTGTCGAGCAATATCTCGATAAACCGCGCCATGTAGAAGCGCAAGTGATTGCTGACCAGCATGGCAATATTGTGGTGCTTGGTACACGTGATTGTTCGTTGCAACGCCGTAATCAAAAGTTAGTCGAGGAAGCACCAGCGCCATTTATTAGTGATGAGATTTACCAGCAAATTTTGACCTCGGCAAAAGACATTTGTCAGGCTGCAAACTATGTGGGTGCAGGAACAGTTGAATACTTATTGAGTCGCGATGGCAAGCTTTCATTCTTAGAAGTAAACACGCGTTTGCAAGTTGAACACCCAGTGACTGAAGAAACCTCAAAAGTCGATTTGGTGGTTGAGCAAATTCGCGTGGCACAGGGCCATGAGCTTTCTATTAAAGAAACACCAAAATCCCAAGGCCATGCGATTGAGTTTCGTATTAATGCCGAAGACCCAGCACGTGGTTTCATTCCAGCCTTTGGTGTGTTGAGTTTATTTGAAGCGCCGTTTGGTCATGGTGTACGAGTCGACACAGGAGTTCGAACTGGATCATTGGTATCTAGTCATTTCGATTCACTCATGGCAAAACTGATTGTGACTGGTCCAACCCGTGAAGTTGCAATTGCCCGAGCTAAACGTGCTTTGAAGCAATTTAAAATTGAAGGCGTGGCTTCAGTTCTAGATTTTCACCGCGCGGTACTCAATGAACCTGACTTTACAGATGAGTTTAATGTACACACGCGTTGGATCGAAAATGACTTTAAACAAGAGTTAAAGCCGACTAAACGCGGCATTCCAAACCATCAACAACCGATGTTGCTGAGCTACATTGAAATTGATGGCAAGTTACACCGCTTAGGTTTACCTGCGGGTATGTTTGCGCAAGGCCCAGTAACCGCCGTTCAAGCCCAAACTGCCGAGCCAGAAGTGAGTGCCGAGCATTTACTTGCCCCAATTAATGGTGTGATTAGCGATTGGAAGGTCGAAAATGGTGAGCAAGTCACAGAAGGTCAAGTCATTGCAATTATGGAAGCGATGAAAATGGAAGTGCAGGTATTAGCGCATCGCAGTGGCGTTATTCAGATTAGTGCAGAGAAGGGCGCAACCTGCCATGCAGAAACTGTGATTGGTAGTATTAATTAAGTTTTGAATAGATAATTTGACCTGATTTTGTCTTTAATTTGATTAGGTCAAGTCGAATGCTTATTAATTAACTCAATCGGGCGTTTTTCAGGTTTTCATTAACTATTTACAACTTGAAAGCCTGTACGGGGTATGAGATATTTGTCACAGATTAGTGGTATAAATATTGATCACTGTATTTAAAGCTCGCTTGTGCGAGCTTTAATTTTTAGCCCAGTTTAAGCATTTCTCACTTAATGAGCTGGCGACATAAAAACAATTTGAGAATTTGGCACTCACTCAAAGGCGAATTGAAGAAAGCGAATGAAAATTCTACCTTCATCTGAATATGATCAAATTCTAAAATATAGTGTCTATTGGCTCGTCATCTCGATTGTGATTGGAGTCGTAGCAGGGTTGGCATCGACCTTAATTTTTGTCGCTTTTGATATTTCAAACAAAGTCCGAAGTCTGCATCACTGGCTCATCTACTTTTTGCCTTTTGTGGGTTTTGGCATTGGCTATCTCATTAAAAAATATGGTTCACCAATTGAACGGGGAACTCATTTACTCCTAGATGAAATTCACCAGCCCAAATCGTTTATTCCGAAACGAATGAGCCCCATCATTTTTATCACCTCAATTTTAACTCAGTTGTTTGGTGGTTCGGCAGGGCGTGAGGCACCAGCGGTTCAGCTTTCAGGCGCCTTAATTGACCACTTGAGTCATATATTAAAAGTCTCGGAAGACAACCGAAAAATTTGTTTAATTGCGAGTATTGGTGCGGGCTTTGCAGGGGTGTTTGGCTTGCCTCTGGCAGGTGCAATCTACGGTTTAGAAATTACTGCTTTAGGTAATTTAAGATACTCAGCTATTTTCCCATGTTTTGTATCAGCTCTTGTTGCATCAACTATTCCTGAGCTATTCGATATTGTTCATCCGCATATTTATTATGTGATTAGTGAGTTTCCAGCCATTCATTTTGGCACGCTCATGAGCTTGATTGCGGCTGGGCTAGTCTTTGGTTTAGCTGCGCGTTTCTTTATTGCTGCCATTCATTTGGCGAGTGATGTCTTTTATAAATACATTCGCTATTTGCCATTAAGAACAATGGTCGGTGGTATTGTGATTATGCTACTTACGTTGTTTACCGCGCATCAGCAATACAACGGTTTGGGTACAGATAAAATCATTGCATCTTTTTATGTGCCGATTGAGTTTTACGACTTTTTTAACAAGACCGTTTTTACTGCCATCACTCTAGGTTCAGGTTTTAAAGGTGGCGAAATCACGCCGTTGTTCTATGTTGGCGCGACATTAGGTAATGCTTTAGGGGCGGTTTTAAACTTACCACTTTCATTGCTTGCAGGCTTAGGGTTAGTCAGTCTGTTTTCTGGGGCAAGTAAAGCACCTTTAACGTCTATCATTTTAGCTGTTGAGCTATTTGGAATGAATGTTGCCACTTACGCCATCATTACTTGTTTATTAGCAGCGCTATTTTCTGGGAATTGTGGGTTGTATCGCCGTAAGAAGTTGATGGATTAGTGAGTGGTTTATAGGTAGGGCTTGGTTGGGTTTTGGGATAATTGTGTTTGAGAATTTATGCTAGAATCCCTTAGATATATTTATAGATAAATGTAATTTAATACTAATTATGCCTTTAATTTTAAAAAACAAGTTTCTTAAAATCGGTATCGTTTTCTTAACAATCAATTTATTAGCTTGTAGCCATCAACCAGATTTTAAAGATATTTCTCATTTGGCAGAAAGAGGCGATTCAGGAGCTCAAGCAAAACTTGGTGAACTATATGTAGAGGGGAAAGTTGTTGCTCAAGATTATAAAAAGGCCTTTGAATGGTATAGCAAAGCTGCTAATCAAGGAAATGCGGAAGCGCAGAATAATTTGGGAGCAATGTATGCTCTTGGACATGGGATAGAGCAGAATTATAAAAAAGCATTCGAATGGTATAGTAAAGCTGCTGGACAAGGGGAAGTGAAGGCACAGAATAATTTAGGTGCGTATTATGCAAATGGTGATGGTGGAGTTAAAAACTATCAGAAAGCATTTGAATGGTATAACAAAGCTGCTGCACAAGATAATGCCGAAGCTAAATACTATTTGGGCATACTTTATGAAGAAGGCTATGGGATAACTCAAGATTATAAAAAAGCTTTTGAATGGTACAGTCAGGCTGCTGCACAAAATTATGCTGATGCGCAAAATAATCTTGCAGCACTTTATGCACAAGGTAAGGGCGTAGAACTAAATAATAAAAAAGCCTTTGAGTTATATAGCAAAGCGGCTGAGCAAGGAAACTCAAAAGCACAAAATAACCTAGGGGCGTGTTATGCGCTTGGGCAAGGCGTAAATCAAGATTATAAAAAGGCCTTTGAATGGTATAGTAAAGCTGCTCAACAGGAAAACGATGAAGCACAATTTACTGTGGGCATGATGTACTTTAAAGGTGAAGGCGTAAAACAAAACAATGAATTAGCCGAAAAGTGGCTAAGAAAAGCAGCAGAAAATGGCAATAAAGATGCCTTATTACTATTTGAAGAATAGCCATTTTTCTATGTCATGGATTTGCTGTTTTGTGGCTTCAACTAGGTGAGGAGAATTCTCTGAAGTCCATGTTTCATCACACCAATCGCAAGCATCGTAGAAAGATTCGAGCCAAGTAGGGTAATAAATTATGTTGTCTGGAAGATTTCTTGGTGCGCCCATAAAACCTGTTTCTAAATTACTAAAAATAGTACATAGCTGAACTGGGCCTAGATTTTTTTCTTGATAATTATTTAAAATATCTAAAAAAAATCGGGCTGCTAATATTTCTGCTTCAATACAATTATATGAAAAACTAGGGTCTGTTAAGTTTATGATTCGAAGTAATAAAGAATTATAATCATTAAATGGTAGTAGTAGTTCGGTAAAAAAATCTATGTGAACATCTTCGTTTTCTTCAATATATTTATTAATCTTTTCCGTTCTTTCTTGAGCTGAATATTCTCCATAATAAAACTCGATATATAAAGAATTTAATGTCATTAGATAACTCTAATCATTTTTATAATGAAAATATATAATACTAAAAGATATTAGAAATTTCATAATGAACTACACCATAACCAACACTTATTAAATAACTTTTATTCTCCCTAATTATTCTAGTTTATTACGATTGTCTTGTCCTACGCTTGACGACAGCAAAAGTGAATAATATCCTTTCTTTCTGGTAGGGCGGAAAGAGGACATCTTAGGATGTGCTGGTCTCTTTGGCACCAGTCTGCTAACTCTTTTCCGTTCTACTACCATAATTATTTAGCAGAGATTGGTAGAATTATATTCACTCCTGAGTTTGTATTTAATTTTTATAACTAGACAAACAGATCCTAAATATCAATATTTAAATAGTTTTTAAATCTTCAAAACTTGAAAATAATTTAGAACCCAACCGCTCTACTTTAATACGATTGTCATGTCCTACGCTTGACGCCAACAAGAGCGAATACTATCCTTTGCGGGCTAGCCTACATTGCTAGCGGGTTTTAGCAGACCCTATTTAACAAAGACGATATTCGAAACCTAGTTTTGTGTATCGTGAACTCGTTCGCCCCCTTTTTCTCTACGGTAGGGCGGAAGGGGGACACCTTCGGGTGTGCTGGTTTCTTTGTTGCCAGTCTGCTAACCCTCTTTCGTCCTGCCACCATCATTTAGCAGTGATCGGTAGGATTTCTTTTGTTAACAAAGGAGTCCGCTATGCGTACTAATTCTTCTCAATTTTTGGCCTTTGCCAAAGTCTCTCTGCCCATACCAACTAATTGGTCTTTAAAACGCTTTAACCGTTTATAGGTTTTCTACGACCTTAAATCGTTACGACTAAAAAATCATAGCAACAATAAAACCGAGATAGGCGAGCACACCATTTTTGTGCCGCTTTTGCATGCCTGTTTTTAGCACTCATTTTAAGAGTGACGGCATTTCTATCTCTTTTAGATACAACAAAAAATTATTTTAAGCGGTATACATGAAAAATTTAGAATCTTCATTTAGAGCACTGCGCGTGCTTCACATAGCAAAAGATTTATTTAATCAGGATGGTTTTAATAAAGTTGGTGTCGACCGGATTATTGCAGAAGCCAAAATCCCCAAAGCTACTTTCTATAACGACTTTCACTCAAAAGCACGACTCATCGAAATGTGTCTCACTTTTCAAAAAGATGCGCTCAAAGTAAAAGTGTTTTCAATTCTCAAATCTTATCGTGAAGAAATGGTGCTTGATAAACTCAAACAGATTTACCTGCTACATGCCGATTTAAATGGCTTTTATCGTTTACCCTTTAAAGCAATTTTTGAAATTGAAAAGCTCTACCCAAAAGCCTACAGCGTGGTGATTGAATATAGAACTTGGCTCATAAACGAAATCTATAAACTGCTTTTAACCGTCAAAACTACGGCTTCAATGAAAGACGCTCACATGTTTTTGTTTGTGATTGATGGGGCAATGGTTCAGCTTTTAAGTAAAAACAGTGTAGATGAGCGAGACAAGCTACTCGAGTATTTTTTAATAATGCTGTCTTAGCAATGAACCTAAACACACTCTAAAAGGAAAAGCTCGTAATTGGGCTTTTTTATTTATTCGAGTTCAAGTTGATCATCATCTTTAGTGACTTTGATCTTCATCTTTCTATATTTACGTTTGTTTGGATCTAAAGCAGAGTTTGATACTTCATCAGCAAATTTTGGATTTTGCATGAGTTTTGCATAGGCTCTGTAACCTATGCGAATTCGGGTAGGCGGACAATCTGTTCTTTGGGAATAATATTCAATTAGTGAATTTAATTCCTTTAACAAACTTTGAGGTTCCATTGGATTGATTATTTTCTATTAATTAGTAGGTTATTTCAGCATACTAAACTTTAGAAAATTTCTAAAGATCTAGTTGGTATACATTATCTTTAATAAGTGTTGTTTATTTTGCGTTAATTGCACAAATAGTGAATTAATTTACTTTTTTCTTTGCATTTTTGATTTTTTTTTAATCAAATAGTCATAATTAAGGGTTAAATTAATTTTAGAAAAAGAAAATAGATAGAAGATTGCCACGAACAAGAACTATTTAAGCAATTTTCTCAAACTGTAGTATTCAGCTGACTTTAACGAGTCGGCTTTTGTTTTTGTGGTTAGACACTCGAATTCCCTATTTGTAGAAATCGATGCAGCAGTTCATCCATACATCTACTTAAAAATAAAAGCCCGATAAAGGGCTTTTTATTTGATATTTTGATTAAAATTTGAGTTTTTTAAGCCCACGACTCACGCCATTTTGTAAGGCTGCCTTAATAATCGGGCCAATAAAAGGAACGCGACCTTTAAAGCTAATGGTGTAATCCAAACGAGTACGGTTATTTCCCAAGTCTGTAAATTTCATGACACCCCGGTGACCCTTAATTGGACTAATCCCGCTCGTGATCGCGTACTCGATCAGTTCATTTTCTTTGTAGACTAAATTTGTTTCTACAAATGACGGAGTCAGTGGAATAGACATTTTACGAGCAGAGCCAACACCATTACGGGCGTCTTTGCCGTTGCTAATACGAGTCACTTTAGCAGGAGCGAAAAGTTTGCTTAAGTTTTCATGCTCACTTAAGGTTGCAAAGACTTTGTCTACGGGTGCATCAAATTCTTGTACGATGTTGATTTTTTGAGTTTTTAACATCTTATTCCCTCTATAAATTATTTTGACATTGCTGATTGTCAGAATTTGGATATTAGCATGCTTTGGGTAATGGGGGAATTCTTCTTCGTCGGAGTTATCTTAAGTCCGAAAAAAGCATTGCGATCAATCTACAATACTTTTTGGTCTTTTCTTAATTTTTTAAAGAAGGGCTGAATCACAGACCAATTCGTTGAAACCCAGCAAATAAAGGAACCCGCCGTCACCATTGCTGTTCCTTGCCAAAAGCTCATCGATAATTGAGTTTGTAAAACAAACATAGCCAAAATAGACGAGATAATCGGGGTGAAATAAGAGGCCACCACAAGCACGGTAATGTTTCCATGAATGATGCCAATGTTCCAAGCAGCATAACCAAAACCCATGGCAGCAGATGCCACTAAAAGGGTGAGGAGAGCTGGAATATCCATTGAAGGAATAGCAAAGTGCCCCGATACAAGCAGCTTGAACCATAGTGTTAGCGCGACACCAACAAAGAAAATAGAAATTGGATTTTGCCCATTACTTAATTTTTTGGTGATTACACAGTAAAAAGCCCAAATGATGGCACCTGTAAATGCCAAAATATAGCTCAGTGGGTTGCTATGAAAATTATCGATAATACTATTTAAACTAAAATCACCGCTTCCAGTTTGAATAAAAATAATGCCAGAAATTGAAATAAGTAAGCCAAGAATAATAAGAAAATTAAACTTTAATTCCTTAAAAATCACGAAAGCCAGAACCGTTAAACTCGGCCACAAATAGTTAACAATACTAATTTCAATGGCTTGTCTTGCTGTCTGAGAATAAGCAATCGCAAATGAAAAGCACACCTCATAAGCCACAAATAGAATTGTGCCAAATATTAAGTATTTTTTAGAGATCTGTTTAAAGTCTGGGACTTTGAAAATGGCCAGCAACAGTAGCGCACTTAAAGAATAAATAAGCGTAACACCTAGCTCCGGTCCAAGGGCGGCGCTGACTTGCTTCATCAGACCGACCAGAGATGCCCACATGAGAATGGCGCTTAAACCAATCAATGTTGCTAGATTTTTTGACATAAAATTCAGTAAATAACGGTTAAAAAATGGTAAAAGATTAAGTTGTACTAATGAAAGGAATCAATTTTCAAGCTAAGAAATATAGGACAAATTATATAAAATATAAACAATTAAATTTATTGATTGGTTGAATCTGCTATGTTTATTGAGCATTCAATTGAGTAAAGAAATTTCGAATAAAACAACATTTTTACGAGGAAAATATGGAAGTCATTAAAACAGTTGGTGTTGTTGGAGCAGGTGTAATAGGTGCGAGTTGGACGGCCTTATTTTTATATAAAGGATTTAAAGTTAAGGTTTACGACCCGTATCCTATAGATGAAGCGGTCTTTAAAAATAGAATATCTGCAAATTTAAATGATTTATTGGCTTTAGATCAAAGCGCTGAACACGCCCATTCTTTATCAGATGTGCTGCTTCATCTGGAAATTTTTAATAATTTAAAAGATGCAGTTTCAGACGTAGATTTTATTCAAGAAAATGCCCCTGAACGTCTCGATGTCAAACAACAGCTATATCAAGAAATCACAGGATATTGCCCTGAACATACTATTATTGCTTCAAGTTCATCGGGCTTAAAAGTGTCTGATTTTCAAAAAGAGGCGCAACATCCTGAACGTATTTTATTAGGTCATCCTTTTAATCCGCCACATCTTTTACCTTTGGTCGAGATTGTCGGTGGTAATTTGACAGATCCTCAAATTTTGAAACAGGCTTCTGAGTTCTATAAAAAACTGGGCAAGAATCCAATCGTTTTAAATAAAGAAGTAAAAGGGCATGTCGCAAACCGTTTGCAGGCTGCGCTATGGCGAGAAGCTTTTTCATTGGTTGAACAAGGAGTGTGCTCTGCTGAAGATGTCGATGTCGCGATTACCAGTGGACCGGGTTTAAGATGGGCGCTATTTGGCCCCTACATTAATATGCAGCTGGCAAACCAAAAGGGCTTTAAAGAAGCAATTCATCATTTAGGCCCACCAATGACAGAATGGTGGAATGATATGCATGCATTTCAACATTCAGATGAGGCAACAGAGTTATTGGAAGCAGAAACCAACCAGCTGTTAACACAATATAAAGATATCGATTTATATCAAACCAGAGATAAAGGTCTGGTCGATATCTTAAAGCTCAGACAACAACTTAAACTAGATTAATTCAAACTCTTAGAGTAGAGCCAATCATTTTACTGTAGAGATGATTGGCTTTTTGTTAGATCAATAAGAAAAACATTCCTAATTAAAATTGCTGTGCATTCGTTAATTGTTACTCAAATATCTATAGAGACAATTACTGCGGTACTGATACTTTGAAATGCACAATTTTTAGTGCAGCTTTTTATTTTTGAACTTAAATTGCACCTAAACAGCTCAAGTTTAGTATTACTTTTAACCAAAATCGTAATACTAATCTGGCATGTCCTTTGCATAGTCTTAAGCAATCAAAAGTGATCTAGGGTTCCGATACTTCATGTATGACTGGACCGAGAGTTCACGGTTCCTAGCGAACTACACGGAGGGATAAAAGCCCGGGAGGAAGTCTAAAACTATCCGACAGGAGTAGCTATGAACACTGCAAGTTATCATAACAATCAGGCGATTTGGACCGAACTTTTACCCGGAGGACATCACTGGTCGGGTCGTATTCAAAAAGGAACTATTCTTAGATTTACATCGCTTGGCGCTCAGGCAAATGTTTCTTTGTTTTGTGTAAATGCTGCCGATGTGCTTGAACGTTTTAACATGCCCGACAGTTTAAAAGGACAACATACCGCTTATTTAAAAGCTTCCAATGTGCTCTATTCGGACCTTGGGCGTGTGATGGCTTCTATTGTTCGTGACGACCATGACTGGAATGATGCACTTTGTGGCCCAAGCCGACCTGAACAAATTGAGAAGCAATTCGGCAATCGCACATTTCAAGATGCCCGCAATGATATGTATCAAAACGGTTTAGACAGCTTACTCATTGAAATGTGTAAATACGGACTTGCCAGCCAAGACCTGAGTGCCGCGGTTAACCTATTTTCTAAAGTTGTGCCAGATGAAAACGGCGCTTTGTCTTATGCCAGTTCTGACAACACCAATCAAAGCATTGAAATGCGCTTTGAAATGGACTGCTTAATATTTTTATCTGCTGCACCGCATGGTTTAGACACCAGCCCAATCTATCAACCTGCTGATATTCAACTCAGTCTATTTAAAGCCAACTCTCTAACAGACAGCGATATTTGTCGTGATGCATGTTCGCAAAATCAGCGCGCGTTTCAAAACACAGCCCGCTACTACGCGCTTAGCAATATTTAAATCAGGAGAAGCATCATGACAGTTTTACAATCATTTGAAAAAGCAGTTTTAAATGAAGTTTGTCCTGCGGGTGAAGCGTGGATGTGCGAGGTTAAAAAGGGCCAATATTTTCGAATTATTGATCTGGAGGGAAACCAAGCGGTTGATACTTTGTTTATGAGTGCCGAAAATCCAACTGAGCGTTATAGCGCAATGGACACTTTGGCCATCAACCAACATATTTATTTAGAAAAGGGCACCAAGCTTTACAGTAACTTTGGCCGACCAATTGCGGTTATTCATGATGATAATTGCGGGCGCCATGACACTATTGGCGGGGCTTGTTCATGTGAAAGTAATACGGTTCGCTATGCACATGAAACTTACCCAATGCATAGTTGCCGGAACAACTTTATGTATGCCTTGGCAAAACACCCGATTGCAAAAAAGCATGGCTTAAATGTCCGTCACATCGGCCCAAACATTAACTTTTTTATGAATGTGCCAGTAACACCAGACGGTCAGCTTAAATTTGATGATGGAATTTCAGGTCCGGGTAAATATGTCGAAGTTCGGGCGGAAATGGATTTGATTGTTTTAATTTCCAATTGTCCGCAGCTCAATAACCCATGTAATGCCTATAACCCAACCAAAATTCAATTGGTTGTCCGTGAAGCGGAAGGGGTGTAAAGCATGTTTAAAAAAGTTCTGATTGCCAACCGTGGTGCAATTGCCTGTCGTGTAATTCGCACCCTTAAAAAACTCGGGATCGCTTCGGTGGCTGTTTACTCCGAAGCCGACCGTGATTCGTTACACGTGACTTTGGCCGATGAAGCTTTCCTAATTGGTTCTGCGCCTGCTCATCAAAGTTATTTAAATATTGAAAAAATCCTTGAAGTTGCAAAACAGTCGGGAGCAGAAGCCATTCATCCCGGTTATGGTTTTTTGTCTGAAAATGCCGAGTTCTGTGATTTGTGTGAAAGCCAAGGAATTGCTTTTATTGGGCCAACTTCAAGCCAAATGCTCGACTTTGGTTTAAAGCATACTGCGCGTGAGCTGGCTATTAAAAGCAATGTACCTTTACTTCCGGGCAGTTCGCTACTTGCCGATGAAGCTGAGGCTTTAACCGAAGCTGCCCGTATTGGTTATCCAGTCATGTTGAAAAGTACCGCAGGCGGCGGTGGTATTGGCATGCGTTTGGTCTGGAATGAAACCGAATTAAAAGATGCCTATCAAACTGTGTCTTATTTAGCACAGGTCAATTTTAAAGATGCGGGTCTGTACTTAGAGAAATTTGTACAACATGCACGCCACATCGAAGTTCAAATTTTTGGTGATGGGAAAGGACAAGTTTTAGCGTTGGGTGAGCGTGATTGTTCGGTACAACGCCGTAATCAGAAAGTGATTGAAGAAACACCTGCACCACACTTAAATGAACAGCAACGTGACTATCTTCAAAAAGTTGCGATTCAACTGATGCAGTCGGTGAACTACCGCTCGGCAGGCACAGTTGAGTTTGTAATGGACACTGAAACCCAAGAATTTTATTTCTTAGAGGTCAACACACGTTTGCAAGTTGAACACGGCGTGACTGAGCAAGTGTTTGGTGTCGATTTGGTTGAGTGGATGGTGACATTGGCAAGTGGTGACTGGTCAGCACCCACTGAAAAGTTAGAACCGACAGGACATTCTATTCAGGTTCGTCTTTATGCCGAAGATCCGATTAAACAGTTCCAACCCAGTGCAGGCTTACTCACACATGTCAAATTTGACCCGAAAGCACGAGTCGAAACATGGGTAGAAACAGGTTCAACGGTATCGTCTTTTTATGACCCAATGATTGCCAAAATCATTGTGACTGCTGCAACACGGGACCAAGCCATACAGGCAATGACTGCTAGTCTTGCCAACACGCAAGTCGCTGGTATCGAAACCAATCTGGAATATTTACAAAATATTATTGCTTGTGATGTGTTTGCTTTGGGTACTCAAACCACCCGATTTTTAAATACGTTTGGATGGAAAACTCAAAAAATTGAGGTGTTGCAAGCTGGTATTCAAACCGCCATTCAAGATGTAACAGGTCGGTTAGGTTATTGGGATGTTGGTGTACCACCATCAGGTGCTATCGATCCACTCAGTTTAACTGTGGCAAACCAGCTTTTAGCCAATGAGCTAAATACCGCAGGGCTTGAATGTACCTTGCAAGGGCCAACTCTAAAGTTTCACTGCGACAGCCAAATTGTCATTACGGGCGGTGATATGCCGTCAAAACTTGATGGTGAACTTGTACCGATGTGGCAAACCATTAATGTGAAAAAAGGCCAAGTTTTAAAATGCGGACTTATCCGTTCAGGTTGCCGTAGCTATATTGGTGTGAAAGGTGGTTTCGATGTTCCTGACTATTTAGGGTCACAGGCAACTTTCACTTTAGGGCAGTTTGGTGGGCATGCAGGCCGTAATTTATTAATTGGTGATATGCTGCCGATTACTGAATATTCCGCTCAATCGACCACAGCTTTAGCTCAAGCACAAATTCCAAGCTTTACCCAAAACTGGGAAATTGCAGTCATGTATGGGCCACATGGCGCGCCAGATTTTTTCACCAAACAAGATATTGATACCTTCTTTGCCAATGAGTTTGAAATTCACTATAACTCAAGCCGTACAGGCATTCGTTTAATTGGGCCAAAACCTGAGTGGGCACGTGAAGACGGTGGTGAGGCAGGCTTACATCCTTCCAATATTCACGATAACGCTTATGCCATTGGTGCAATTGATTTTACGGGCGATATGCCAATTATTTTGGGGCCGGATGGTCCAAGCTTAGGTGGCTTTGTTTGCCCTGCGGTAGTGATTCATTCTGAGCTTTGGAAAATCGGGCAGCTGAAAGCCGGCGATAAGGTCAAATTTGTGCCTGTGAGTTACGCGCAAGCAAAAGCACTCGACCAAAAATATCATCAAAGCTTAACCACGGCTGATACGACTCAGATCGATTTCAACCCAATCATTCAAGCAGAGCCCGACACTTTACAAGATGCTGTTTTGGCCACTTTAGACGGTAAAGCTGACTTACCAAGCGTGACCTATCGACCAGCAGGAAATAGCTATTTACTGGTGGAATATGGCGAGTTAGTACTCGATCTAAATTTACGCTTCCGTATTCATGCGCTTATGCAATGGGTCAAAGATCAAAACATTCAGGGCATTATCGACTTAACACCGGGCATCCGTTCACTACAAATTCATTTTGATTCAATTCAACTCGATCAACTGGAGCTTTTAGAGAAACTTCAACAAGCGGAAGCCGAGTTACCTAATATTCAAAATATGCAGGTGCCTTCACGGACGGTCTATTTGCCTTTGGCTTGGGAAGACTCGCAAACTCAACTTGCCACCGAGCGCTACACACAAATTGTTCGTCCAGATGCACCGTGGTGCCCAGATAACGTCGAGTTTATTCGTCGTATTAATGGCTTAGCTTCTAAGCAAGCAGTTAAAGATGTGGTCTATAGTGCGAACTATTTAGTAATGGGTTTAGGCGATGTGTATTTAGGCGCTCCCGTTGCAACACCGCTCGACCCACGCCAACGTTTAGTGACCACAAAATATAATCCGGCACGAACTTGGACACCTGAAAATGCCGTGGGCATTGGCGGGGCGTATATGTGTGTATACGGTATGGAAGGACCGGGTGGCTACCAGTTTGTCGGTCGCACGACCCAAATGTGGAGCCGTTACCGTAAAAATGCCGACTTCGAAGAAGGTAAACCGTGGTTATTACGCTTTTTTGACCAAGTAAAGTTTTATGAAGTTTCTGAGGCTGAACTTTTACAAATGCGTGAAGACTTTAAGGCGGGCCGACTAAAACTTCGTATTGAAGATGGTGTGCTCAACTTAAAAGAATACAACGAGTTTTTAAAGACGCATCAAGACAGCATTCAAGCCTTTAAAGATATGCAACAAGCTAACTTTGAGGCTGAACGCCGCCGTTGGCACGAAGCGGGCTTGCAAGAATATATTTCTGAAAGCCTAGATGCTGTTGATGAAGGTGAAACCGTAGTTATTCCTGAAGGCGGCTGTGCAGTCGAATCACACATGCCAGGCTCAATCTGGAAAATCGAATGTGCATCGGGTGATATTGTTGAAGAAGGTGCAACCCTTGCAGTCATTGAGGCAATGAAAATTGAAATTCCAATTATTGCGCCCGAACGGATGAAGGTCGAAACCATTACCATAGAAAAAGGGCAAACTGTAAAAACGGGACAAGTGCTATTTACCTTGGCACCAGTTGCTTAAACCTAAAAGAGAGCATCAATATTGATGCTCTCTTTTTATTTTATGCTTCGTTCAAATGCTTTAATACTTTATGACCATGTTCAACCGCTTTTAACTTAATTTCAGACTCTGAATGACCTGATAACGGAGAAACGTCATAAAGCAAGTAGGTGGCGCTTAACTGCATTTGTGTATATTGAATTGAATATTGAACCGCTTTTAAAAAACTATCCGCTAAGTTTTCTCGGTCATTCACCATATCGGCTTCTTTTTGCCCGACTGTCATACTAATAATGACTTTTTTATCTTTTAATTTATCGCCTTGAGAGCCATAAGCAAACTGATAAGTAAAAACTTCATCAAACCATAACTTTAAAATTGCCGGCATATTAAACCAGAACATTGGATATTGCAGAATGATGGTGTCATGGCGTAATAACGCTTCTTGTTCAGCACTTACATCAATTTTATAGTCTGGATAAAGCTGAAAAATATCTCGCACTTCAAGGTCCGGATAGGTTTTTATAAGTTCATTCACTATCGTTTTATTTGCAATTGATTGAGCGTAGTAGGGATGAGCTAAAATCAGTAAAGCCATGAGAATACCTTTAAACTATAAAAATAATAGTCACTATAATTTTTATAGTATTGGCGTACAATAACTATCAAAGTTGATAGGTAGCGTTTAAAAATGGCAAATACTGAAAATACATGTGAAGTCACAGTAAATGGAAAAACTTATCCATGCCATATCAGTATGGCTATGGACTTGGTGGGTGGAAAATGGAAATGTGTGATTTTGTATTATTTAAAAGATAAGCCGAAACGCTTTAATGAAATCAAGCAACTCATTCCTACAATTACTGAAATGACATTAAGTCTTCAACTCAAGCAGTTAGAGCAAACCGGCTTAATCTCTAGAACGGTTTATGGTGAAAAAGCACCAATCAAAGTTGTCTATGAAATGACAGATTTTGGAAAAACGTTTAGGCCAGTTTTAGATTCTTTATATGTATGGGCTCATAGTTTGATTAGTCGGTAATAATAAAGATTCACTTTGTTTTAGAAGAGACTCTTTTAAAATAAATTTAGTTTTAAAAGAGCTCTTATTTAATTTACGAAGTTTTAGAAGCATCATTACTGGTACTAATATGAATAAAAATTTTTTCACAAAGCTCTCTTGCCGATTGAGTTAGTTCCCAGTCCACATGATCCATAAGTGTTAAAATTAAACGGCAAAATTTTAATTTTTCTTTAATTGTTCCTGATTTATCAGCGAAGCATCTCTTGGGTTTGTCATCTGAAGTTTGAGGTTCATCTACTTTGATGTGGTTATCTATTATTTGTCCAATACCATGTTCTTGATGAAAATAACTTACATTTTTTGATAAACGACTAATATCAAAACCTTCTTTACTTGAATCTTGCATACCATCAATATACAAATAATCACTAAGTATATTTTTTAAATTTTCATCTGTAGCTAAAGCTTCTTTTAAACCGGAAAATTTAATATGACATGCTAAATTTACTAGACTTGTATGAATTGTATTTTCTGTCTCTTTACATTCTAATAATAAAAACTTATCACCTAAACTTTGGTTTAGTTGTCCTACACGGTTGCTTTTATTTTTTATATCGCCATCTGCAATTAATAAAACACTGCTTGTAGTAAGTAAGGCATTCATGCCTCGGTCATCTAAGTGCTCTGTAAATTCATCACTAAAATCCCAATGAACTAAATTACTTCCAGCGTACTCGACAAAGGTATAGTGATAATTGGGCATAAAACGACGATACTGTTTATATAATTCTGTATTTGCTGTTTTTAATTCACTTAAGAATTTCTCCATATATTTTGTGATATAAAGCCGATCAGTTATGCCTTCAACCCAAATTGTGCAGTTGGCTAAATAGACTGAAGAGGGTTTTACACCTAATGAAGCAAGTAAGTCTCGATCTCTATCACAACGATAAATTTTAAATTCAAATTCTTTTGGATCTTCAGATTTAGGCTGTTTAACAAATTTTTGGATAATAACTTGGTCCGATTCATCTGCCATATCTAAAAGATGATTCGAGTGTGTAGTAAAAAAATAATAATGTTTAGTTTCATTTAAATAAAAATTCATGAGCTGGCGAACCATGCCAGCATGCATATGTAATTCAGGTTCCTCTATAAAAAAGGAATAGATTTCATTTTTTTTAGTGAAAGCTTCATAAGTTAAAATAATAGCTTGTTGTAAACCGTCGCCTAACTGTGAAATAGGGAATTGCTTATCCCTTCCTATTTTAATATTAACAACATCTTGATCGTGTTTAGGAATGAGAGAGACTGGCTCGTTATCAAAAAAATATTGGCTAAGCTTTTCTTCATAATTTTTAATTAAATCACGTTGCTCGGGTTCACCAAGTAGATGGACTTTAAGCTCGTAATAAAGACATTCCCCAGTAATGATATTTTTTTCATTAACCTTATGAATATCTTTAAAATAATCTTTTTGAGCTCGCTCAATATATGGCTGCTTATTTTCTATTTCTGTAACAGGGCGCATTCCTCTGAGTGTAGGAATATAGAATTTTTCAGAGTCTAAACTTAGATTGGAACTATCTTGATACTGTTCCTTAAATTCATTCTTTAAATTAATAGAGTGTTGATTTGGACCAAATTTATGTACAAGTCCCATACTATTTAAGTAATCAAGGCAGTATTTAAATTGTTCGGCAGAACTATTGACAGAATAATTTAAGGCTTCTTGAAAACCGTTTAATTGAGAAAGGAAATCACTATATGAGCCTCTCTCTTTTAAATATTTATATTCATCTTTTTCTTGAAGTTCTTGTGAAACAGATAAAAGTTGTCTAAATAGTTTTATTTGATAACGGTGGGATGGTGTTTTACTACTAAAAAAATTTCTTAGAAATCTACTTTTACCAGCATTATTTTTACCAATAAAAAAATTTAATCTTTTTATTTCAAGAATTTTATTATAGTTATCTTCATTGTCAGAAGTATAATTATCAACGTTTTCAGGCCAATAATATAATTTATTATTCATATTTCAAAAGTGATAAAGGCTTAATTGTTAAATATATGATATTACAAAATAATTTTAATTTAAAATTTATTTGACCAATCGTACAATGTTTTTTATTTCACTTTTTTATGCCCTAATTTTGTACAAATTTAAATAATTTGCCCAAAAACTACTCAAAAATCTCCCCCCAACCCATCAAAACTACGCTTAAAAACTGGCACATTTTCTGCATCTCATATCAGTAATACAAAAACTGAATTTGGTAATACCAAGCTCGAGGTGAGATATGAACGATGTAAAACCTGTGGTTCAACCAAAGCCAACTTTAAAAGCTTTTTTAGTCGAATTGCTCAGCATACGTGCAGGCGTATATATCAAACAAAACAATCAGCCGCCTAAAACGAAAGGATAAGACTGTGGCAAAACAAAAGTTGGCTCGAATCAGTATTACTGTACCTGAAACGACCCTCAACGCACTCGACCAAAAAATTGTCGAGCAGAACTATGAAAGTCGCTCGCAAGCCATTGTCGACATGATTAATAAACACCTAATTGCAGAGCAGGCGCAGGCCAATGAAGTCATGGTGGGAACCTTGACGCTACTTTATGACGCGAGCCAAATGACCTTGCGTAATCAATTGGTTGATTTACAACAACAGTTTTTAGCACAGGTCATTAGTTCACTTCATATCCAGCTCGACCAACAAAAGATATTGCAAGTCATGTTAATGCAGGGTGCGAGTTCTGAACTCAGACAAATTAGCCAGCAATTTATTGTGCTTAAAGGGGTGATTAAAGGGCATTTAGAACTGATGGATGCCGTGATGCCGCCTATACAGCAAAATGACTAAATGAGGAGTAGCGTGTTGAAAAATTTATGGACAATTCAAGACTGGAAAACAGCATATCAAAACGGGAAAATCCATCTTGAAGATCTGATTACTTATGTTGCAGAAATTAAAAATGATGACCATGCATGGATTGAAATTGCATCGAACGAGCAGATTCAATCGCAAATTGATGTTTTAAAAGACCAGAATATTGCTGACCTACCTCTATACGGTGTGCCGTTTGCAGTCAAAGACAACATTGATGTTGTTGGCTTTCACACCACTGCTGCCTGTAAAGAGATTCAATATTTAGCTAAGAAAGACGCTACCGTAGTTGCCAAGCTGAAAAAAGCTGGGGCGATTGTGGTGGGTAAAACCAACCTCGATCAGTTTGCAACAGGACTGGTTGGTGTTCGTTCTCCCTATGGCGCAGTAAAAAATAGTTTTAACCCTGAATATATTAGCGGCGGTTCAAGCTCTGGTTCTTCCGTAGTGGTTGCCAACGGCATTGTGCCTTTTAGTTTGGGGACAGACACGGCGGGGTCAGGGCGTGTACCTGCGGGCCATAACAATATTGTGGGCCTTAAGCCGACAAAGGGCTGGTTTTCTACCACAGGTTTAATTCCTGCATGTCGGACTATTGATGTCATTTCTATTTTTGCGCTGCATATTGATGACGCTTGGACAGTTGCCAATTTAATGCAGGGCTACGATGAAACAGATGAATATTCACGAGCGCATCCAGCCAATGTACCGACTCAATTTTCTAAACGAAAAATAGCTATTCCAGCTCAGCTTGAGTTTTATGGTGATTTTGAATCTGAAAAAGCCTTTTTAGTTGCAATTGAGCGCGTAAAAAAACTGGGCTATGAAGTTGAGAGTATTGATTTCAGCGCATTCAATGAACTTGCTGCCGCACTGTATAACGATGCTTGGGTAGCGGAAAGAACAGTCGCCGTTGAACGCATGACAACACGTGAAAAGGCTCATCCAGTCATTGCTCAAATTATTGCGCAGGCAGATAAATTAAAAGCAACAGATGCACTTCAAGCCGAATATAACCGTGCCGTTTTGGCTCGAAAAATTAATTTGGCCTTACAACCTTTTGATGCCTTGTTGGTTCCGACAGCGCCAACCATTTATACCATTGCCGAAGTTGAAGCCGACCCGTTGACTAAAAACGCGCACATGGGGGCCTATACCAACTTTGTCAATTTTGCAGATCTTTCTGCACTGGCCTTACCAAATGTACTGCGTGAGGATGGTCTACCGAGCGGGGTCACCTTTATTGCATCAGCTTGGCACGATCAGGCACTGGCAAATTTTGCACAACTCTGGCAAGCCGAAACACTGCTGAGTTTAGGTAAATCAACCCAACATTATCAAAAAAGTATAGACATCCAATCGAGTCATTCAGTGCAGCTTGCCGTTGTGGGAGCGCACTTAACAAGCATGCCGCTTAATTTTCAGCTCACTAGCCGTAATGCCACTTTGCTCAAGAAAACACAGACCGCAGAGACTTATAAACTCTTTGCCTTAAAAAATACCACGCCACCAAAACCGGGGCTGCAATGCGATGCAGCAGGGACATCAATTGAAGTCGAAGTGTGGGATGTTCCTTTAGCAAATTTTGGAGCCATTGTGGCTGAAGTTGCCGCACCACTTGGTATAGGGAACCTGAAACTAAAAGATGGCACATGGGTCAAAGGCTTTATTTGCGAAGCTTATGCCATTCAAAATGCAACCGATATTAGCCATTTTGGAGGCTGGCGAGCTTACATACAGTCACTCAATCAAACCGCTCAAAGTGTTGTTAGTAAAAATGTTGGGGAAGTTTCTATATGATTAAAAAAGCGTTTTTATCCGTATCTATTTTATCGGCAGTTGTATTGGGTGGTTGTGACAATACCGCTAAAGTGCCCGAGGCTAAACAAGATGCTCAGGCAGCCACAAATACAAAACCAATTACCATTGGATATAGTGATTGGCCGGGCTGGGTGGCTTGGCAGGTGGCTATTGAAAAGGGCTGGTTAAAAGAAGCAGGGTTAAATGTAGAATTTAAATGGTTTGATTATTCGGCTTCTCTTTCGGCCTTTTCAGCAAATCAGCTTGATGCTGTGTTGGTCACCAATGGCGATAACTTGGTAACCGCTTCGGGTGGTACTCAAGGCATGATGATCATGGCAACAGATTATTCTGCGGGTAATGATGTCATTATTGCCAAAGAAGGTATTAACACTATTCAAGATTTAAAAGGAAAATCGATTGGTGTCGAAAAAGGCTTGGTTGATCATCTTTTATTAGCAACAGCTTTAACCGACCATAACATTAAAGCGAATGACGTGAAGTTAGTAAATTCAGCGACGAACCAATTACCTCAAGTTTTTAATAGCCCAGATATTTCTGCGATTGCTGTTTGGCAACCTGTTGCAGGTCAGGCATTAAAAGCAGTGGCAGGCTCTAAAATTATCTATACCTCTAAAGACAAGCCGGGTTTAATTTATGACACTTTGACCGTCAACATGAGCCACTTAACTGCTCATCAAGAAGAATGGAAAAAAGTCATTCAGGTATGGGACAAAACAGTTAAATATATTAATGACCCTGCAACCTATGCCGATGCAGTTAAAATCATGGCAAATCGTTCAGGGGTCGACCCAAAACAATATGAGTTGATGGTCAGTGGTACGCATCTATTAGATATCAATGCCAATAAAAAAGTATTTGCTAAATCTCAAGGCTTTGACTCGATTTATGGCTCTACTTATCACGTCAATAAATTTAACGTTGAAAATGGCATTTATAAAACTGAACAAAACGTAGATGGGCTGATTTATCCAACACTCATAGAACAGCTCAAATAAACCTAGTAAACAAAAAAGCCCAAGTTCAACTTGGGCTTTTTAATGTGTTTCTTATTTTTCTGTACTGACCTGAGTCATACGCGGTATTTTGGGTAAGTCTTGTAAAGCTGGGTCAAGCTCATCTTCTTCAGCGTGAACTAAATAATCTACCCGTGAACGAAGTTGTTTAAACTCAGGGGTAGTCATTAAGTCGAGTGAGCGTGGACGGGGTAAATTAACTTCAATAATTTCCTTAATTTCACCGGGGTTGGCTTTGAGTGCCACAATTCGGTCTGCCAGTAAAATGGCTTCATCCATGTCATGGGTCACAAAAATAATGGTGATATCAATGTTTTGCCATAAATCCATTAAGTGCTTTTGCATTTTTTGACGGGTGTGTGGGTCGAGTGCACCAAAAGGTTCATCCATGAGTAAAATTTTAGGTTGATTAACTAAAGCTCTAGCAATCGCAACGCGCTGTTTCATGCCACCAGAAAGTTGGTGTGGATACTGATTTTCATATTTTTCTAAACCAATAATATTGATCCATTCACGTGCTTGCGCTTCGGCTGTCATTTGACTGGCACCGCGCATTTGCGGACCAAACATCACGTTTTCTTTTACAGTTTTCCACGGAAAAAGGGTATAGCCCTGAAACACCATGCCGCGTTCAGGACATGGCCCCGTAATGCATTCGCCGTCTACTAAAACTTCTCCACTATGGTACGGGTCCAAACCTGCAATAACACGGCTTAGAGTCGATTTGCCGCAGCCAGAAGGACCAATCACACAAATAAATTCTCTTTTATGAATTTTTAAATCGAGCTTATTTAAAACAGTGCGTTCGCTTTGACCATACTTAAACACTTGGCTCAGTTGTTTAGCTTCTAAAATAACAAGACGTTCATAAATTTTTTGAAAGTATTCATGCGCGTTAAATGTTGAATCATTCATTATTTTTCTCCCACTTTCCAAGTGAACATCCGCTCACCTAACTTCATTAATACCCAGTCACATACCAGACCAATCACCCCGATAATCAAAATAGCCGCATAGACATTGTCAAAGTTTTGATAGCGTGCCTGTTGGGTAATAAACCACGTAATACCCGAGGTCGTACCGATCAACTCGGAAACAATTAAATAGGTCCAAGCCCAGCCCAGTAACACACGTAAGTCACGGTAAATATCAGGTAAGGCAGCAGGAATCACCACATGAAATAAACTTTTGAGCTTATTGGTGCCAAGCGTATAGCCAGCTTCAATTAAGCTTCGATCTACCATTCGGGTGGTATTGGCAATAATCAGAATTTGCTGAAATAGCGTACCAATCACAATAATGGCAATTTTAGGTGCGTCATTAATCCCTAAAATTGCTACTGCAAGTGCGCCAAAGGCGGGAGCTGGTAAGTAACGGAAAAACTCGACAAAAGGTTCCGTCAATAAGGATATACGCTTAGAAAAACCACACAAAATACCCAGTGGAATCCCAATCAAGGAAGAGATAAAAAAGGCTGAAAAAACCAGTTTGATACTGTGCCATAAACTTTGGTGAAACCACGGTGAATCAGGTTGTTCTGGTGGTGTGGTAAAGGCCGTGACCAAAGCCTTAGCGACCTCATGGGGAGCGGGTAAATAAATCGGATTGACTAAAATACCTTGTGGTGGTGCAGAATTTCGATTGACTGCATTTTGTGCTTCGAGATAGAACACATTTTTATCAATGCGACTTCCTACTTGTAAGTAAGAAACACTTCCCGAACTCGTGATTTGTACTTGAGGATGCCAAACAAAAGGTAAGTAACTGATTGCGCACCAAAGACATATTGGAATAACGAAAGAACAAATACTGAGAATCAGCTTGTTCTTTCGCGTAAATTCCTTTGCAACATAACCCATATCAAGAGCTCCCCATTTTGATCAGTATTACGATTTTCATAAAACGTAATATTATTAAGCAAAATAAGTGCCATCTTTAAGGTGAGTGATATGACTTAGTTTTTAGTTTTGGAGTGGAACTAAAGTTTCATGCAAATAAGTCCAATAACATTTTTCGCCTTCTACTTTAATGCAGGCTGTGGAAGTGCGTACTGTCTCGGTTTCATCAGTTTGCTGATGTTCCTGATATTGCACCCAACAATAATTCTCAAATTCGTATAAAGCTGTGCTCTTAAGAATGGTAATTTTTAAAGAGGGTTTTTTCCCAACATTTTGGTTAAATAAACTATTCACTTCGGCTAAACCAATGCTGTGACCTTGAACCGTTACCATCTTAAAATTTTGATCAAAGCTATCTAAAAGCGGGCTCAGACTTCGCTCTGCATTTTTTCCTGTAAATACATTTTCTATTAAAACATGTAGGTCAATGACACTTTGAATGGCTTGATCCATTTGTTTAGACATGGTTTTTCTCCTTTAAAATGGGAATGAGCGAAAGTAAGCAGAGCAAAGCTGTAATTAAAAAAGTATGTTGATAGCGAAGCAGATCGCTTGAGCCAGACATCAAGTTATATATCGAAATCAGAACAACAGTACCGATACTAAATGAAACTTGTCGATTAATATTCCAGAGCACACTTCCTTGTAATAAATCTTGGCCTGAAAAATCAATCAATGAGCTAATTTGGGCAATATTGGCGCTTAGACCGCCACCCATACCCATTAATAAATAAGCAATCACTAAAAAGCTCAAAGGGCTAGTGTTTGAAATACAAAACAAAAGAAATATGCCAAAGCTATGTAGGGTTATTCCAATAATAAGAAGAGACTTTTTTCCTAACCGTTGATATAGCAGGCCGCCACTAATCATGGCTGCGAGTGCCCCGGTTGCATAGAGCAACATGAATAAACCAGTTTGTTTTGCATTAAAGCCAAAGTTAAGCTGTAAATTAAAAATATTGAGTAAATTAACGCCCGTAAAAATACCTGGAACGGCGTAATAGACAATAAATGCATTACGTAAATTTTTATTTTTTAATAACTGAAGATTAAGAACAGGATGGCAAATTTTTTTCACATGTCGAATGTAAAAAATCAGCATTCCCACCGAAATTAGCAAACTGCTTACAGCCCACGTGAGATTGTGATAATCCCCATAGAATGAAAATGAGAGTAACAAACATAACAGGCTTATATTAAAAATAACCAAGCCTTTTATGTCTGGTTTTTCACTCGACACATTCTCTGTTTTTTTAACCCATAGCCATGCTAAAAATGAAGCAAGTAAAGAAAAAGGAAGATTAGAAAAAAATACCCATCGCCAACTCAATGAATCAATAATCACACCACCAAGGGCGGGTGAAAAAGCTGGAGCTATTAAGGCAATTGCCATAATCATGGTAGAAATGCGTTGGCGTTCTTGATTGGGAAATAAGGCATATACGAGAGCTTGCCCGACTGGAATTAATAAACCTCCAGCGATACCTTGAATAAATCGCCAAAAAATTAAGCTATAAATCGATTCACTAAATCCAATAAAGCAAATACTTATCGAAAATAACAGCATCGAATAACACAATAACTTTTGGTTCCCAAGTTTGGTGGCTAACCATAAACTCATGGGCATAATTAAAATGAGGCCGAGAATATAAGCATTTGTTACCCAAGCGACCATGGATTGGCTAACTGAAAATGATGATGCAATATTAGGCAATGCAATTGCAGACATAAAAATGTTGATGCAATCAATAAAGAACCCAAGTAAAAACACTGTTGCTATTTTATATCGATAAGACATACCTACCTCCGTGCAGGCAGGGTAAGATCCAGCTCTTTTATTGTCGATGCAAGCGAAGTAAAATCATTGTTTAATAATTTCAAACAATTGGCTTAATTGTGCAAAAAAACCTCAAGCAAATTAACAGTTTTTTACAAGTCGTTGACTCTGGTTCTTTTACTAAGGCTGCTGAAATTTTAGGCTTAAGCCGATCAATGGTGAGTATTGATATAAAACAATTAGAAAAGCAGCTCAATACAAGCCTATTAATTCGCAACACCCGTAATATTGCATTAACTGAAATTGGTCAGCATTTTTATGAGGATTTTAAACAAATCCAACTTCAGATTGATGAGGCATTTGAACGAAGCCAACACTTAGGTACAAGCATTACAGGCACTTTACGGTTTTCGTCTACCAATGAATTTGGCCAACGTTTCATTTTGCCTTTACTTCCTGAGTTTTGTCGGCTTTACCCACATTTACGTTTACAGTATTCGTTTAATTCATCTCTCGATGATTTAGTGACTGAAAAATTAGATCTGGTTATTCGACTAGGGAATTTAAAAAACTCATCTCTAAAAACTCGAAAAATCGGGGAATATCCAATTTACATTGTTGCTACACCGCAGTTTATAAAAGACCATCCTATAGAAAATATATCTGATTTAGCGGATGTTCCTTGGATTGGTCATACCTTATTAAATTGGCAAGATTCACAATATATTTTGCAAAATAGTTTAGGGGAGCAATATTCATTACCTTTTATTCGAAGTCAGTATGAATCAAATTCGGTAACAGCAATTCATCAAATGGCTCTTTCATCTTTAGGTGTTGCGATTTGTCCTGCATGGTTAGTTGATGAAGATATTCAACAAAATCGGCTAATTCGGTTATTTCCTGATTTTTCGTTACCGTTACAAAGTATTCAATTACTTTATCCTAATACCTCTAATTTACCGGCTAAAACAAGGGCATTTATAGATTTTCTAGTGGATCGTTTTACCCATTGATAAAATAAAAAAATGTAAATGAGGTGATTTAAAGCTATGTGAATAGACAATTCTGTCTATTTTTTATAAAATATCGATGATTATGACTCAGTTTTATAATAATGATGTCCCATAAAATATTTCAAATTTTAGATAGTTTAGGTTTGGTCGCACAGAATCGTGTACTTCATGTGCAATTTTCCAACTCATCATTAAACAATCAAGTCTTCTTGCAACGTATTGAGGGCGAACATACCCTTAATCAGGGTAGCGTTGCTGAGTTACTGTGTCTGTCGACGAGCGCGCATATTGCATTAAAACAATTTATTGGCTGTCAGGTTGCCGTCGATCAGGTGACGGATGCAGGCCAATTTTTTAGAACGACAGGCATTATTACCAAAGCGAGCCAAGGGCAAAGCGACGGCTCACTCACCATTTATAATTTAACTTTAAAAGACCCAACCGCACTCTGGCATAAACGCCGTAATAGCCGCGTGTTTATGAATAAAAGCGTGCGGGATATTAGCGAAATTTTGTTTAAAGAATGGCAGGGCAAAAGCCCACTGTTTGCTTCAAGCTTAACGCTCGACACATCTGGCTTAACGAAAGACTACGATGTGCGTCCATTTGTGATGCAGTCAAATGAAAGCGATTATGACTTTTTAACCCGTTTGTGGCGTAGTGAAGGTATTAACTGGTTAGTCGATGAATCTCAGCTTTTAGTCACTGACCCGAATGCTTCCATTCAGCCACAAGTGCTACGTTTAATTGATGAAAATCAGAATTATAAAGCCCTTGAACGCCGTAACTTACGCTACCAACGCAGCAGTGCGACAGAACAGTTCGATACCATTACTCAAGTTAAAGCTGAGCGCAGCTTACAGCCGACTTCGGTACATGTGCAACGCTGGCAAGCCGATGCTCTACAGCAAGAAGAAGGCAGTGGCAGCGTACAAGGCACCCAAAAGCACAGCGAACACTATGACAATGCTAGTCTAAACCTTGAAGATGCATGGCACGTCAGCCCCGCGTGGATGCAAGACCTAAAAGGCGAAGACCAAGCTACGGCTTCAGGCAACAGTCAAATTGAACAGCTTAACCAACACATTAACGCTTACCATCACCTGAGTTCTAAACAGTTTACCGTTTCAGGCAATGTCCGTGATTCACAAGTGGGTTACTGGTTTGAACTCAATGACCATCCAGAACTTGACCAGCATGACAGTGCCGACAAAGAATTCTTAATCTTAACCAAGCACTACTATAACCAGAATAATTTACCGAAAGAATTACAACAGCAGCTTGAGCGTCTGTTACCAAAAGACAAACTCAAGGCAGCCGAGCTAGATACACAAAACCCAGAGCAGCGCCACTTTGCTGAGCTGAATGTCGTTCGACGCAATGTTAAAGCTGTGCCTGAATATAACCCGCTAGAGCACCGACCAGCAGCTTACCCGCAGCGCGCTAAAGTCGTGGGGCTAGAAGGGGAAAGCATTCATGTTGACCAGTGGGGACGTATTAAAGTCCGCTTCCTGTTTACCCGAGCCGACGACCATAGCCATGACGGTGGAGCAGGGAGTAACGACAATGACACCGACTCCGCTTGGGTGGATGTGCTGACCCCGTGGGCGGGTGCAGGTTATGGAGCACGCTTCTTACCTCGTGTGGGCGAGATCGTGGTCATCGATTTCTTTGACGGCAACATTGACCGCCCGTTTGTGGTGGGCCGTATTCATGAGGCTGAACGTCACCCAACGCAATTCGACCAGAAAGGCCAACTACCAGACACCAAAAAGCTGAGCGGCATTCGCTCCGAAGAAGTCGACGGTAAAGGTTTTAACCAACTCCGTTTTGATGACACGACAGGGCAAATCAGTGCCCAACTACAAAGTAGTCATGCAGCTAGCCAACTAAACCTCGGTAACTTAAGCCATCCAAAAGACAAGGCGGAAAGCGACGGTCGTGGTGAAGGCTTTGAACTCAGAACTGACCAGTGGGGCGCAGTTCGAGCTGGCAGTGGCTTACTCATTAGTACCCATAAACAAGACCAAGCTCAAGGCGTACATCTAGAGGCAGCTGAGCCCAAACAACAAATCGAAGGTGGGCTTAGCAATGCCAAAGCACTCAGTGAAGTTGCCAAAAATCAGAAAACTGACCCATTGGATATGCTTGAGAATATCCAGTCATTTATTGAACTTCTCAAACATGAAGATCCTAAAAAAGCTGCTGAGTTCCAATCAGCAGTGATGGTGTTGGCATCTCCAAAAAGTATTGCTGTAAGTAGTAATGAAGATATCTATCTCAGTGCAAATGGTCAGCTCACTCAAAGTGCTGGTGACAGTATTAATCTCAGTACACAAAAAAGTATAGTGAGCCATGCGAGTCAAAAAGTTAGTCTATTTGCCGCTCAACAAGGAGCACGGCTCTATGCGGGCAAAGGGAAAGTTGAAGTCCAGGCCCAAGGTGATGCTTTAGATGTGATTGCTCGAAAAGGTGTGCAAATTACTTCAACTGAAGATACAGTTTTTATTACTAGCCCAACTGAAATTAATTTGACTGCAAACGGATCTCAAGTAAAGCTGAATGGTTCAGGTATTTTCCCTGTTACGGGTGGTAAGCTTGAGGTGAAAGCAGGGCAGCATTTATTTATGGGGGGCTCATCAATAAATCCACCTGCATTAGATTTACCAGACTGTTCTGCTAAACAGACTCAAGCTGCTCAAAATGGTTCGGCTAAGGTAGATTTATCATGAGTTTACCTGTTTTTAATACAATCCAATATGATGATTATTCGAAAGATATTACTTCTAAAATTGAAGAACAGTGCATCCAAATTCTGAATGAATATGGTCAGATCATTTTTTTATTAGATACGACATTGAATGATTCTATTTTTAACGAGGTAATAGATAATTTATCAAACAAAAATATTGCATATATCCCTTTAGCGTATAAAAAAGAAATTGCAAAATCAAACCTCTTTTTTATTTGTATTGATGATAAAAAAATATTTGAGCAGGTCAAAGAGGATTTATTGCAAAATCTATCGAGAAATAAAAATATTACCAATGATTGTTATTTTGTTCATGGGTTTGGCGTGGCGAAGACACGTTCACTTGAGGAATTACGAGATCAGATAAAAACTAAATTAGTAATTGCTGATCAAGGTAAAAAAATTCTTTTCCGTTGGTACGATCCTAGAGTCATGATCTACTTAGATAAGATTTTTAAAACTGAATATGTAGGTAGCTTATTAGATGGCTTTAAAGAATGGCATTTTTTGCATCCAAAAGGTCTATTTAGCTTTAAGTCTTACGATGAGTCGCGATCAATCTTGAATCTAACAAAAGTTAACCTTGAGCAATCTATAGATTTAGATTTAATTGAAATTGCTAATAATGTATTTCAACAATTAAATGAATTTGAACAAGTTGATCTAATAAAAATTCATCCAGTTGAAATCCATCAAAATCTTAAAGAGGCTTACCATGATTATGGTATTCAAAAACATTTAGATTTAGTCACATATGGTCTGTACAGCCAAATTATACATAAAAATTTTATACAGCATCCTACGGTAACCAATGTGCTCTACGACCATTGTGTAATGAATAAAATGTCTTTTACGGACGCTATGGATTATGTAACGAAAGACTTATATGAACAGATAGCTAAAGAATTGAATGGATAAAAAGATGTCAGAAAATCAAAAAATGATATTGGGCAAGTCAAAATCAAATAATTCATTTAATGAAATGATTGCTCAGCAAAAACAGAAGCAGAGTAAAATTCCTGTTATGGGAAAAACCGCACCAGTGGGTGATATGCGTAACCCAACAGTTGCTAAAAATATTAATAAGAAGATTGAAGAAAGTGAAATTGCAAAGTCAGCAAAACAGTCAACTGCTGCAAACATGCAAAATAGTAGTGCGGGGCAGTCACAGAAAGAATGTTCAAATTTTTGCCGCAAAAAAGGCTTTAATATTTTACCTTTACGATACACCATTGTTAAAGATAATCCACCTGCTTTACCTGCAACCTTAGGTAAAAATGTCAAAGATATTCAGTTAAGCCATCTCAAATATGCAGTTGAGATGATTAATACTGGTTATATCTATCGCTTAGTAAAAAGAACATCTGGAGCTTTGGAGTGGGCTGGGTATAAAGTTACTCCAAATGGACATTTGTCTTATTTTTCTGTGGGTAAAGAAGCTCCTAAAAGTGTTCCAGAGTTCGCATGTAAAGGAGCAGGTCATAGTTTTAATTCATCTGTGATAGCTGTAGAAAGTAATCCTAAAGATGAGGCGAAGATTGCATATATTATTCATACGCATGTGCCTATGAGTAAAGCCAAAATATCCGAGTATGAAAAAAATGCTGATAAGTTTGTAACAGAAGGAAAATGGCAGAAAATTTTAATCAATGGTGGAAGTGCACAAGAACATTGTATTGCTGCAAGCCAATTTAAAACTACGGTTTATAATCTAAAGAGTTTTGGTGAAAACCGTATCGATGCGACATTAAATAAATTCAAAGATGAGCCTAAATCGCTTGCCTGTATGGCTTTATATGATCCTGTAGGAATTACAAGAAAATTAAATACATTGCGTAATTCAGAATTTAAAAAAGTAATGGATTTTTTAGCAAAAAAAGAAGGGGATTTTACAAACGAGCATCGTTTACATAGTTCTCAATGTATTGATAGTATTAAAATTTGTTTAGAAAATAGATTGTTAAATGAACGTGGCCAATTGAGCATTCAGGTAACCAAAAGTCAAGTATTAATGGGTTTGTGGGATGAATTACCAAAAAACTTATCAGATGCTGATGATATTAATTATGAGTTAGAAAAAATATATAAAAGAAAGTCAAAAGAAGAACAAGAAAGGCTATTAAAGAAAGCTCAAGAGAAGCAAACGGCAAATAAAGGTATTTATACTGAAGATATGGGGAAATTAAGTAGGAGGGACGGAGAACAGATTTGGATTCAAAAATATAAGCCAAATTTAGATATGGTGGCTAAATCAAATTTTGATAAAAAAATTAATGTATTAATTCAAGAATGTTTAGCTGGAGCAAGAGCCATAGGAGATGATCATATTAAATGGTTATTGTCTAAAGCTGTAATAAATGCCCTTCATGCTTATGATGATCAAGTGCAAGTTCCATATGGAAATATTTTTTATGTTCATGCCATGGATATGATTAATGGTATGAGTGGGGTGCCAAGTGGACAGGCATTGCTTGAAACTTGGTTAGGGGTGGAAAAAATTGCCAAAGAAAATATTTATATGAGGGCAATTTGTTATAACCAAGAAAGTTTAAAAAATAAATATAATGCAGCCGCACCAAGTATTATCGATATCTCTTGGGATGATGGACAAAATGCAGCTAAAACTGCGATTGCAGCATTTGTTGCTGCGGATAAAGCTTGGCAAGAATGGGCGGCAGATAAAACCAATAACGGTTATATGTTACATGGGCAAAAATTTAGCTTATTAAAAACGTTTTACTGGATGTCTGAACTGACCCAAAGTGCAGTGAAGTGGAGCATGAAATATACACCAGGCTCAGAATTTGCAAAAAAATTAGGACGTTTAACATTTTATACATTTGCCCATAGTGGGGCATTGGTTGAGCATGTTGCAAAGAACTCTCTGTATTATCTTATCCCAGTTCAAACTTTAACGGGTAGGGTTAAGCTGACACCTGAAATGGTGCAGAACAACTGGAAAAAGTATTCTTCATCCGCAACCAACCCAAGTAAAGCAGCCAAACAAATTGATCGGATAATTGCAAATAGTTCACCAAGTGCAGGTCTGCGTGTATCTGGTGTGGTAGCTATTTTTGAACTGATTAATTTTGGAACACAAATTTCCAAGTTTAATATCGATCCATCAGTAGATAATACTTTGTCATTTATGTCAGGCATGATGGCAACAACAGCTGCTATTTTAGAAGTGGGTAGTAGCTCAATGGAGAAGTTTTCATTTGCAGAACGTGCTGCCTATATTGCTAGGACTGGCGCATATTTCGCGATTGCAGGTGCAACAATTTCATTGATTATTGATTTAAAGAATTTGGGTAAGTCTATTCAAGAAGGTAATTATTATTCTATAGCGTTAGGACTTGGTAAGTCTGTAGTTTCATTTTTAACTCTTGCTGTAGGTGTGAGTGTTCTTCTAAATCTACCACTCATGAAAAATACGTCGTTATATTATAATGTTGAACGTTATGCACTTGGACGAGCGATTTTGGGTATACGGGCTGTCCAAGCTGGAGCAATGCTAAGTCTAGCTGGGATTGCACTTGTTGCTTTGGAAATTTATTTAAAAAATTATGTTTTGGACAATTCAATGCAAGACTGGTGTCAAAAATGTGCATTCAAGTTAAAAGCGGAAAATGGTGAAGATGCTTTTAAAGATGTTAAAGAAGAAGAAAAAGAGTTTAATAATGCAGTAGTGAGTGTCTAAATGGAAAATTTAAAATTAAACCTTAAGCTAGTTAAAGGTCCAATACATTCTTTAGAAAAAGCAAAGTCTAAAATTCCAGTAAATCAGAATATTGGTGGAATTGCGGCTGGGACCGCTTTTGCTGGTGTACTTGCTGAGAGTAGTTCGTTGCTTACCAGCGCACCTATATTAGTAATGGCCGCTAAGGCTAAAGATGGTATAACTTTTATTGGCGAAATAGAAAGGTATCCATTAGTAGGACAATTTACGACAGCACGTTTTGAAGAAAATGATGAGTTGATTGCAGTAATTAGTGATAAACCTGTAGATGGACGTCACCAGGTCTATGCAATTGTCGACCCTAAATTAGGCTTATTGTATATGATTTATGAGATGGGTCGTTCAATAAAAATGGGTTATAAAGCTATTTTTATGCAGACTTATTATTTTACATTGTTGTCATGGGGTTTTCTCTTAATTTTTATTTTATTTTATTTTATTTTTAATTTTTCCTATTCTGTGAATACCATTTTATATTTTCTAGAGGTTGTGGGCATTTCTTTATTTGTTACTGTAGCAATTTCTGGTTTTGTTAATTATTTTGGTTATAGGAAGTCGTATGAAAATTTTGGAGCATTATCAGAGCAAATATTTGAAAAGCTAGGATTTGAATATCCCAAAGAACAGGATTTCTATAATGATTTTTTAACTGATGACGGTGTCCAGATTAGTGTAATGAAGTATCGGAAAAATTTAAAAGGTAATGATCCTTACCCTCAAGATTATTTTAGTAAGAATACAATAAGCGAATAGTAGTGGTAGTTAAATTAAACCTTAAATTGGTTCAGGGCCCAATCCACTCTCTACATAAATCCAAATCTAAAATACCTGTAAATCAGAATCTGGGCGGCATCGCAGCAGGGACTGCGTTTGCAGGTGTACTTGCTGAGAGTAGTTCATTGCTTATCAATGATTCCACTTTATCAATGTCGTTTAAAATTAAAGATGGCAGAGCTCTTTATTTCTAAGGTTCATGATTTGTTATTTGGGGTAGGGTGTATTTTGAAGGAAATTAAGCGTCTTAGCGTTAAAAAAACGATACTCAAATTAGTTCTTATAAATATAGATTAAACTTATAAATGAAATTTTAGGCTATGAAAATATAGAAAAACTATAGTGGTTAGCTAGAATTCATTTTCTATCTTAATTTTGATACCAGAATTGAAAAAATGTATAGGAAGATTCTTTTATAAGATACCACCTTATGGTAGTTAGTAAGTTATTTAAAATAAATAGACAGATTAGTCTTGACAAATTTATTGGTTTTTTGTAGGAAGGTTTTTCTGTAAGTTTAGATGGGTTGTTACTAACCAAATAGAATTAACTCCAATGTCACATAAGATTAAATATTCTTAAGAAATTGTTTCATAAGTTATGAAAAGGTAATATTTAAGATAAATTTATTTTTATATTTATTTTAGTAAAAAATAATATAAATCAGCAACTTGCTTTTATTTACAAAAAATAACAATATTATTTTTTTGTTAGAAAAACTTTATTAAGCTGTATTTTATAAGCATCTAAACTATTTACTTTTAGTTTATTTTGATATGATTTTTATATAAAATATGTTTATTTATATGATAAACTACATCCAAATTTTTTGAATATAAGGGTTTAACTGGATTTTTTGATATTTATAAAATGTTAATTTTTCAGTAAGACCTTGATTAAATAAGAAGATAGAGGAATGAAAGTTGTGTTAAAGCAAAGTGTTTTGATACTTTTTTTAATTGGTAACTATGTTGGTTTATCTTGTGCACAAGCTGCAGAAATAGAACCTATAAAACTAAAGAAAAGTTGTATTAAGAAAAATCCTATAATCGAAGGTCAAACTGATCCTGAGTTGTTAAGTCTTTTTAAACAAGTATGCGATACAGATAATTCTACTCAAAAGAATGATTTATTAGCTAAAGCAGCTATGAGATTTTATCAGACCAACCAACCAGTTAAAGCGTTAAATTTGGCTAATCAATTACAGAGCCAAAATATTCGAGGTTCATTGTTAACAGATGTGTTGTTTTTATCTGGTGTAAGCATTGCAAATAACTCATTGCAACAAATGCGTAGTCAGGAAATGCGATATTTAACTAATGATGTAACATACCCTCCTGCAAAGCAGTTAATTGAAAATATTCATACAGCGATGCCAGTTCCTGATCCGTCAAGTTTTAAAAATAGTTCGGAAAGTAACTCGGCTGATAATGAAAAAAGAAGTTATAGAAAACAAAATGTAGTACGTAACCGAGTTGTAACTCCTCGAACGACAACTAAACATGCAGTAACTCCAGTAAAAACACCTGCGGTTAAACCAAAAACTGCGCCTGTTGCGAGTGTTAATAAATCAAAAAGTTCGCCTTTTGACCCTTTAACTAAATAATCTGGGATAGAACCTTATGGCTAAGAGAGAAAGCGTACAAAAGAAACTTCAACGAATTCGACCTCCACGTGTTCAGCTTACATATGATGTTGAAATTGGTGATGCAAAAGAAGCGAAGGAACTTCCATTTGTTGTAGGTGTAATGGGAGATTTTTCGGCTGCATCGGAGCTTGAGCGTACAAAATTAAAAGATAAAAAATTCATTAATGTCGATTTAGAAAATATTGATGAAGTTATGGAGTCGTTGTCTCCGAGAGCTGCTTTTCAGGTAGATAATACGCTGACTGAAGAGGGTGGCAGAATTGCAGTTGATTTAACATTTAAGTCAATGGAAGATTTTCGCCCGGAAAATGTTGTTCAGCAAGTTGATCCATTAAAGAAACTGGTTGAAGCGCGTGAGCGTTTAACAGATTTAAGAAATAAGATTTCTAATAGTGAGCGTTTAGAAGATTTGCTTGATGAAGTGCTGAAGAGTACTGATCAGATTCGTAAATTAAGTGCGGAGGCAGATCATGAATAATACTCAATCTGCAGCAATGCCACTTGTTGAGAATGAACAAGTTAATCTTTTAGACTCGATTGTTGAAGAAAGCCGTATTGCCCGAAATGAAGAAGAACATTCACGTGCAAAAAGCTTAATCGGTGAGCTTGCCAAAGAAGTGATGGCAGGAACAATTACAGTGTCTGAAAATATGACTTTATCAATTGATAAGCGTATTGCAGAAATTGATGCACTGATTTCAAATCAATTAAGTCAGATCATGCATAATGAACAATTCCAAAAGATTGAGTCAACTTGGCGTGGTCTTTATTACTTCTGTCAAGAAACACCATCTAATCCTCTCATTAAAATTCGTATGTTAAATACGACTAAAAAAGAGTTGGTGAAAGATTTTCAAGGTGCTACAGATTTTGATCAAAGCACTTTGTTCAAAAAGATCTATGAAGAAGAGTATGGGTCTTTTGGTGGTGCGCCATATTCAGCACTTATTGGTGATTTTGAGTTTGATCGCACACCTTCTGATATGTATTTGCTTGAGCAAATCTCTCACGTTGCTGCCGCAGCTCATGCGCCATTTGTTTCTGCTGCTAGCCCAAGCATTCTTGGTCTTGAGTCATTTACAGATATTGATCGTCCTAGAGATGTTTCAAAAATCTTTGAAACGGCTGAATATGTTCAATGGCGTTCATTCCGTGACACTGAAGATTCTCGTTATGTCGCATTAACATTGCCACATGTGCTTGGTCGTCTTCCTTATCATCCAAAAGAAGGAACCGCTACCGAAGGGTTTAACTTTGCTGAAGATGTTTCGGGTGCAAACCACAACGAATATTTGTGGATGAATGCTGCTTATGCTTTCGGTACTCGTTTAACAAATGCATTTGATATGCATGGTTGGTGTGCTGCAATTCGCGGTGTTGAAGGTGGTGGTTTAGTCGAAGGCTTGCCAGTTCATACTTTTAAAACACAAGATGGCGAAGTGGTGTTTAAGTGCCCAACAGAAATTGCAATTACTGACCGTCGCGAAAAAGAATTAAGCGATTTGGGCTTTATTCCTTTAGTACATTGTAAAAATACCGATTACGCTGCTTTCTTTGGTGCGCAATCAACTCAAAAACCTAAAAAATATGACAACGATACAGCAAATGCTAACTCTGCTTTATCAAGTCAAATTCAGTACATCATGGCCGTTTCACGTATTGCTCATTATTTAAAAGCAATGATGCGAGATAAAGTGGGTAGCTTTGCTTCTGCTGGAAATGTTGAAGCATTCTTGAATGAGTGGTTGTCACAGTATGTATTGCTTGATGATGGTGCTTCTCAAGAAGCGAAAGCTCAATATCCTCTACGTGAAGCGTCTGTAAAAGTTGTAGAAGATCCTGCTCAACCAGGTCACTACAAGTCTGTGGTTTTCTTAAGACCACACTTCCAGCTGGATGAGTTGTCAGTTTCTTTGCGACTTGGCACTGAGTTACCTCAGTCCTCAAATTAATAAAGGTCAGCGAAAGAATAACTTTAAATTAAAAATAGGAAAGTTCTAAATGAAAGATATATACGTTGAGTTTCGCGGTAAATATAAAGTTGATGGCGAGTCTCGTGACTCTGAGCACAAAGGCTGGTTAGAAGTTAACTCTTGGTCTCACAACATTCGTCAACCTAAATCTGCTACTTCAAGTAGTGTTGGTGGTCATACTGCTGAACGTGTTGAACATTCAGATATGATTTTTATTAAAGATCTAGATGCAACTAGCCCGAAATTATGGGAAGCGTGTTCAGCTGGTTATACATTTGATGAAGTACAAATTGATTTTTATCGTGCGAATGGCGATAAACGTATCAAGTACTTACAAATTAAATTGAAGCATGTTCTAGTTTCAAGTGTAACTCCAACAGTTAACGAAGAAGGTGTTCCAACTGAAGCGTTTGGTTTGAAATACGCAGCTGTTGAGTGGACATATAACCAACAAGATATTAATGGTACTGCTAAAGGTGCTGTTACTAAGAAATGGTCACTTTCTAATAATACTGCTTCTTACGCAGCATAATTATTTAAGTGAATATTTGGCAGAGGCTGACAAAAAGTTAGCCTCTGCTGTCTTTAAGCATACTTATTGTGAACTCGAATGAATTTAGATCGGCTTTATCCATATGGATTTCGCTCAACTTTGTTTGACCGCTTAATTCCTGAAAGTGAAGACTATGCAAAAGGTCTTTCTATTCAGCAATTAAGAGAATCGGTAGCAAAAGATTTAGAAGACTTGTTGAATAGTCGGGTCGCTAAATTGGATCACGTGGTCGATGATTATCCGCTAGTTAAAAAATCTATACTTCAGTTCGGGATTATTGATTTTGTGGGGCTTTCTACAGCTAATCCGCTAGATCGAGACAAGATTTGCCAATCCATTGAACAATCAATAGCAGCTCACGAACCTAGATTAAGACAAATACGGGTAGAGATGTTGTTAGATGGACACAATATGGGGGCATTATGTTTAAGTATTCAGGCTTATCTAAATATTCATCCACTGTATGAACCTGTCGTTTTTGATGCATTGCTAAAACCGACAACGCAGCAATATGTAATTTCAGCGAGAACCTAAGCGTAGTGGGTGTGTTGTGATAGAAGAGCTTTTACCGTTTTACGAAAAACAACTACAAGAATTTGGTCAGCAATCTCGTGAATTTTCGCAAAAATATCCGAAAATTGCTCAGCGCTTATCTTTAAATCAAGAGCAGATTGATGATCCGCATATTGAACGTCTTATACAGGCGTTTTCATTAATTGCTGCTCGTATTGATAAAAAACTTGCTGACAGTTATGACGTATTTACACGTTCTTTATTTGAGGTGATGTTTCCTCAATACTTACGGCACTTTCCAGCTTGTTCTGTGATAAGTTTCGAAGATATAAATAAAATTAAGCAGCTCACAGAAGCTCATGTTGTGCCTGCACATACGGTTTTGAAATCTCGTAGTTTTAAAGGGGTTCAATGTGAGTTTAATACTACTCAAGAAGTCAAATTACTTCCAATAACGTTGCAAGCGCTAGAGTTTAAAAGCACGCCAAGTGCACATATGCATTTGAGCCAAAATGCGACTTTAAATTTTAAGTTCGAAATTTTTAATCATGCTCATCTATGTTTAATAAATGAAAAACTCCCTATTTATTTAGATGCAATTTCTAATTTTCCGCTTCAAGTACTAGATAGTATTTTTAAGAAGGGAACAACTTTTGCAATCAAAATAGGGCAGAAAGTTGTAACGCTGGATAAGAATCCATTTGAGTTAACTGGTTTTTCAGAGCAAGAAAGTCTATTACCACTCGATCAACATACTCATCATGCGTATCGTTTGCTTATGGAGTATTTCTGTTTCCCAGAAAAATTCAATTATCTTAAGCTCGATTTAGACTTTTTAAAGCGTCTATCTCCAGAAGATGGTGAGTTTGAACTGCTGATTCATTTTAAATTAAATTTAAATGATCAAGCTGTAGTTCGAAATTATTCTGAGTTGAATGTCGCTAATTTTAAATTATTTACTACACCAGTCATTAATTTATTTGAAAAATATGCTGAACCTCAAAAAATCGTACACAAGCAATTAGAATATCCATTAATTACAGATGCGCATCATCCGGAGTTTTATCAAGTTTATTCAATTACTGAAATGAATATGGTGCGTGAGAAAACGAGTCAAGAAGAAAGCTACGTTCCTGTGTTGCCTTTTTTTGCGATGAGTCACTATCATGCTGACACAGCTCGATTTTTCTATTCGGTAAACTATCAAAAACTACAACCGAATTTCGTTGAAATGGGATATTCAATTATTTCTAAAAATTTAAACCCTTCTTCAACGCGATCAGATTTTATTAGTACAAAATTATTATGTTCAAATCGTGACTTGCCACATGAAGCATTGGGGCAGTCTAATAATATATTGAATTTAAATGATAGTAGTCTGGCTCGCCGTGCCATTGTTTTAAAAAGACCGACTAAACCTTATCAATTTGGACAAAGCCAGAGTGAGCAGTGGCGTGTTATTTCACACCTTTCATTAAATAGTTTAGCTTTAATGAAAGGTGACGCTGTATCTCATATTAAAGAATTACTTGCTTTATATAACTTACCATCATCAAAAGAAAATTATCTAATTATTGAGTCAATTAAGCATCTTGAATTTTCACTTACTCACAAACTGGTAGATGGTAAACCCTTCCCAATGTTTGTAAGGGGAGTGAAGGCCGAGTTGCAAATTGATTCATCTGTATTTAGAGGGCACAGCCTATACATTTTTAGCCAATTATTAAGTCGTGTTTTTAATTTAAAGGTTCAAATTAATAGTTTTGTTGATTTGGTTGTTAAGGATTATTCATCTCAGCAGGAGTTATACCAATGCAGTCAGAACGTTGGTGGCAAGACTCTTCTATAACAGCTGAGCTGTTTACAAAGCCAAAGTCTTTTGAATTTATCCAAGCAACACGGCTATTAAGGCACGATTCAATTCGTGCAGTTAGTTCATCTTGGAGTGATCATTTCAAGTTTGAGACATCCTTTAATTTAAATTTCCCTGCTACTGAAATTGAAAATTTAGAATTATCGGATGAGCGAGTTTATATCACTAATTTGATTGTTGGCCTTACTGGTATACAAGGTGCTTTACCTTATACATATACGAATAAGATTAAACAGGCTTCGCGTCAGCAAAGAGCTGAAACTAAAGAGTTTCTGAGCTTATTTAACCATAAGCTTACTGCTCAATATGTAGAGTCGAGCATTACCTATAATCTGCCGATTCGATATGAGACCGAGCATAAAAATGATTATCTAGATATTCTGCATGCATTGAATGGTTATGTACGATCGCAACATCAGCAAACAGAGCTTGATGACTATTTTGCAGAGTTTTCTGGACTAATGCAGGGGCAGAATAATACAGTTCATGCCTTAAAAACGATGCTGTCCTGTATTTTTAAGCATGAAATTACGATTAAAGAGTTTATACAAGAATCTTTTAAGTTAGCGAGTGACCAATTAACCACTTTAGGTGGAGCTCAGCCTAGCCTACTTGGTGTTAATACATTTTGTGGTGAAACCATTCAGCAAATTGATGGAAAAATTGAAATTCAGATTGGACCACTGAAACGTCAGCAATATTTGAATTTCCTCCCAAATCAAGAGTTAAGTTTAAAACTAAAAAAAATTGTAGAAACTTGGTGTAGTCCAACTTTATCAATAGATCTTCGACTCGTGTTAGATGAGTCTGAAATACAACCTATTTGCCTAACTCATCATAATCAGAGTGGGCTGGGGCAAGGTTCTTTTCTTATATCAAAACAACCGAAAGTGCATAGTCATGAAACTTGCTATAGCCTTATTGGAGAGACAATATGATTAAAAAAATATTACTCTCGTTTATTGCTATTTTTACAGTGGTTAGTGGAATTATTATTTTCTACTGGCGTGACGTTCAATATAACCCTGATAAGGGTGATTTTTTCCTTTATTTCTTGCTATTACCAGCAATTATTACCTTGTCGATCTTATCTCCTTGGTTAATTTATAGTGCCTATAAAACTTACAAAGACAAGAAAGAACAGGCTATAAATCAAGATAAAAATGATGCTAATCAAAAACAAAATGCGGTAACAGATGCGCCCCTCGAACAGCTAAATTTTAATATTTACTCTTCTTTTGCTGTACATGCATTGGGTGAGAATGAAAGCATTATTGCGGAGCTACAAAACTTTAAAAGTCCAGAGCTGGATGATCAACTGTTAAATTCTTATGGATTGCCTCTTTTATCTTACCGTATTAAAGACTTGGATGAAGATAATCATGAGGAGAGCGAGTATGCATCTCCACGACAAGTTCGTATGATCTCATTAATACAACAGCAATTAGAACAAAATATAGAGAACTTATATCTTATTGCAGAGCATTTAAAACGTTCAACTTTATTTTATGAGTCGCAGCAAGCACGTGAATATCATATGCATCCGGCATGGGTTGATCCTGAGTCTGAATATGATGATGTTCAAATGCAGATAGTAGAAGTTTATCGTTTAAATCGCTTAAATCTACATATCCTTCTTTCCGAGGATTTATTACATATCTGGAATGATGAACAAAGTAATGAATTAATTTTAGAGTTCTTTACTGAGATTGGTATTGTTCCGCAAAAGCTTCATATTGAATATCATTTCTTTGGAGAGCAATTAGCTTACCAAGAGTTAATACATTTATTAAAAGGTATTCATAAAAGAGAACATGAGATGTTCTTTTTAGTCGTGGCTGATTCGGAAATCGATCAAGACCTAGTCAATGAAAAATCTTGGATGATTAAAGATTATATTCCTGCTGAATTTGCAGCAAGCTGTTTAATTGCAGATCCTTTAATAAAAATTCAAGAATTAGAACCTACTAAAAATTTGAAAGTTGTCGTAGGCCAACAAGATGCAGCGAAGCTTTTTACTAATTTTGAATTTCATGATTTACCTCAGTATGAAGGTGAGGCGCCTTATGTGCTGATATTGTCAGATCAGATGGATATAAAGTTTTCGAAGAAATTGCAGCAACACTTTCTTCAAACCTCTGTAGAACCACATCACTATATTTATGTGAAATCTTCATTGGGGCATACCCAACATTTAGCTGATATTTACGGCTTTATGCTGAGTATGCATTTTCCTGAACATATCATTCCTTTTGTCTTTGGTGAGAATACGGTGTCAGCACATACATTTGTGCAGAGTGTTACCGAAAATTCAGAAGATGATGTGATGGTGTTGAATAACTAATTTAAACTTTGGACTTAGAACGAGAATAGAATGCATACAATTTTAGGCTACTTGTGGCAGTACATCACGAATCCTAAAGCAATTATCGCCTTGTCATTGTTCGTGGCATTGATGTCTTCATATACTTCAATTCCTCGCCATATATTCTGGGCTTTAGCAACTGCCTATGCTTTGGGTCTTATTGTTTATGGTATCTATTGGCTTATTCAACGAAGAAAGCATGCTGCTCAGGGTGAAGAGTTAGCTGAAGCGATTGAAAAAGATAACCAAGCTGAGTATGGCAAAAATAAAGATAAAGAAGAGCTTCAGCTTGTTAGCCAACAAATGAAAGAATCAATCCAACTGATTCGTAAATCTAAGTTGGGTGATAAAAAAGGGAATGCTGCATTATATGAACTTCCTTGGTATATGGTTATTGGTAACCCAGCTGCAGGTAAAAGTTCAGCTATTTATAATTCTGGTTTAAAGTTTCCTTTTGAAGAAACGCATCAAAAAATGGTATCTGCTGGTTTAAGCGGTACTCGAAATTGTGACTGGTTTTTTTCTACAGAAGGTATTTTACTCGATACAGCGGGTCGCTATTCTGTTTATAGCGAAGACCATTCTGAGTGGTTAGGTTTCTTAAATATTTTAAAGAAGAACCGCTCTAAAGCGCCAGTTAATGGTTTGATTTTAATTGTCAGTATTGCTGAGCTGATTAGCCAAAGTCCTGAAAACTCGTTAAAGCTTGCTAAAAATTTACGTGCTCGTATTCAAGATTTAACAGAACGCTTAGAAGTAGTTGTGCCTGTTTATTTAGTCTTTTCAAAGATGGACTTAATTGCAGGTTTTACCGAGTTCTTTGAATTTTATGAAGCTCAAGAATATAACCAAGCTTGGGGAGCGACTCTTCCTTATGAACAGAGCTCTTCTCATAACGCGGTAGATTTGTTCGAAAAACATTACACCATTCTTTACGATGGTCTAAAAGGGGTAAGTTCGACTCACTTAAGTCGTCGTCATTCGCAAAATATCTCACCAAGCGTAATGACGTTCCCCTTAGAATTTAAAACCTTAAAACCAGCTTTAAAAAGTTTTATTGGTACACTTTTTGAAGATAATCCATATCAATTTCAGCCTGTTTTCCGTGGGTTCTATTTCACTAGTGCTTTGCAAGAAGGTGTCATTGAAAGTCCAATGACAGAACAAATTGCACAAGAATTCCAGCTGACTCAAATTGCTCAAAGTGATTTAAAAGATCATTCAAAAATTAGCCCTAACCATGGTTATTTCTTAAATGGTCTATTTTCAGATGTTATTTTAAAAGATAAAGATCTTGTTAAGCAGCATGTAAATACGGGTAGAAAACGTCAACGCTACATTGCATTTATTGGTGCTTTGGCAGGTGTTTCAATTATTCTTGGTGTATGGGTTTGGTCATATCGTAATAATCAGCAATTGGTTGCCGAAGTCCAAGCTGATTTAAACAAGGTTGTTCAGTTAGAGAAAGCTTCGGGCCAGCAATTGTCAACTCAGTTAGAAGCTTTACTTATTTTGCAAAGACGTCTACAGCAGTTAGATGAGTTTGACGAAAATAGACCACTTAAGTTTAGTTTTGGTTTATATCAGGGTAATGAACTTCGTGAAAAGTTAAAAGCCGAATACTTAAAAGGCGTTAAGCAGATTGTCTTAACACCGACACAGCAAAATATTGCCCAATATTTGCAACGCGTAAAAAATAATGAAGCAACATTAAAAGCAAATCATACAAATGTTGAAATTAAGCAAACAGCTCAGACTCAACAATATTTAGAGCCTTCAGATACAAATCCTCAAGATGCTTATAACGCATTAAAAGCGTATTTGATGATGAGCAATCCGCAATATATGGATGCTAGTCATCTGAGTGATCAGGTTACGCGTTTCTGGCGTTCTTGGTTAGATGCAAATAAAGGTCAAATGCCACGTGCAGATATGATTCAAGAAGCTGAACAGGTCTTGTCATATGCCATGACTTTAGCGAATGATAAACAGTTCCCAATTTTAGATGCAGATTCACAAATTGTTGATCAAACACGCCAAGTATTACTGTCTGTTGTTAGAGGAATGCCCGCGCGTGATCGTGTTTATAACGAAATAAAAATGCGTGCTGCGGTACGTTTCCCAGCTTTGACTGTAAGTCAGATTGTGGGTGAGGCAAATAAAAATGTTGTTTTGGGCAGTTATGCATTACCTGGTGTATTTACCCAAAAAGCATGGAGTGGCTATGTAGAAAAAGCAATTGAAGAAGCTGCAGATAAACCAACAGATAGTAAAGACTGGGTGCTAAATAGCCGTCAATCTGATGATTTAACTTTCTCAGGAAGTCCTGAACAAATTAGAAAGCAACTGACAGCACTCTATAAGCAAGAATACATTGCGGAATGGAGAAAATTCTTAAGTGGTATTCATTATGCTAAAGCTGGCCAATTTGCTCAGCAAGTCAAAAATATTGATGTTTTAGGTGAACCACAGAACTCTCCAATTAGAACTTTAATTGAAAGAGTAGCGATCGAAACAAACTGGGATAACCCAGTTGTTCAAGCTGAGCTAGCGGCTCCACAAAAAGGATTTGTTGCGTGGTTTAAACGTAAAGTTTTAAATCATGATGATAAGGTTGCTAATCAAGTGGCAACGAATGCTCAGGGTGCTATTTCTCAAGAATATCAAATGTTCTATCAGTTGGTTCGCAAACGCGATGATCAACAAGGTAAATCATTGCTTGATGAATATATGACAAATTTAGCTCTAGTTCGTAGCAAGTTTAATGAACTTAAGAATGCAGGCGAAATTGGTCCTAATGCGATGGCATTGGTCAAGCAAACACTCAACGAGCAAACGTCGGTATTTAACCAGACGCAAAAAATTGTAGATGAAAAGATGGCGGTTGGTTTCAATGAAATTGATCAGCGATTACTACAAAAATTAGTGGTTAGCCCACTTACACAATCTTTCGAGAGTTTAATTACACCTACGCAAGATGAAATTAATAAATTATGGGTCATGCAAGCCTATCAGCCATTTACAGCAAATCTTGCTAAGAAATATCCATTTAATTCATCAGCTTCTTTGCAGGCGACAAGCAGTGAAATTGGTCAAATCTTGGGTGAGAACGGTAGTATTTCACGCTTTGTAAAAGAAAATCTTGATCCATTTGTGATTCGTCGTGGTTATACATTAACGTCTAAGACATGGAAGGATTTAGGAATTAGTTTAAATCCTCAATTCGTCATGAATTTCCAAAGATATGTTACTCCATCCAATGGCATGGCAACAGGTGAGTTGAATAGCCAAGCTCCTGCTGCACCTGCAACTAATCAATCTAACTTCCAGTTCTACCCAATTCCAAATCCACAGTTGCTTTCATATACCGTGGATATTGATGGTCAGCGCATGACTTATGAAAATGGTGTGCAACAGTGGGTTAACTTTATTTGGCCAAATCAAGGCAGTATTCCGGGTGCTCGTATTACCGCTGTAGATTTACAAGGCCAAACACATACGATTTTTGATGAGCCGGGTGAATACGGTATTAATCGTTTAATTGATAGTGCTCAGCGTAAAGAACAAAATGGTGGATTTGAAATGCTTTGGCGTAGTAAGACCGACCCATCATTATTTGTAAAAATGAATTTCCGTCTAATCAGCAGTAATTCAGGCAGTATTGGTTCAAGCCGTGGTTATGCGGGTATGCAATTAGTTGATAAAGTCACTGCCGATAACGCAGCTCGTGTGGTTTCTGCTCAGCAGGCACCAGCTCAAGCAGCTCCAGCAAAAACACCAAATCCTGTTTCAGTACTCACTCAGCCTTCTGCGGGAGTTAAACCATGACATGGAAAATAATCTCTACGCGAAAGGAGGAGCAATAATGCAAACATTAAAAACTACTCCTCTGTATTACGGCAAAAGTCCTGCACGAGGCGACTTTTTAAAAACAAAAGGTCAGAATGCTCTAATACAGTTACTTGATCAGTGGATTACTGAAGCATTGGAATATGCAATGCAATCGGGCAGCTTTAAAGAAGCTTATAGCACTTTGCCTTCACTGGATTTCTTTATTGCGAATCCGAAAGAAAATATGTTTTTAGTGGCGAACTTGCTTGCAAGTGAAGATAGTTCAGGTCGATCTTTTCCAATGGTACTGAGCCATTTACTAGAAATTGATTTGCCGTATGAGAACTTGTTATATGCGCCCTATAGCTATAAACATGTGCTCGTTGATTTATTTCAAAACAATCGTACTTTAAAAGGAATTAAAGATTCAGATTTGTTACTTGGAAAATTAAGTCACTTACAAAATCAAATTCAGGTTTTAACTGAGCGAGAGTGTATTGGTTTTTATGAAAATCATACGATGCACTCATTTGCTCAGTTAATGAAACTAAGTATTTATGAGTTAGCTCAAAGTATGATTGGGCTGGGATTATTACTTCAGCCAATTTTACAAAATGGAACTAGTCGTTTAAATAAAGTTTTGATTTTGCCTATTAATAACCCAGCTTACAGTTATGAAATAGCAGCCTTTTGGGTCAGTATTATTTGTCGCTTTTTAAAGGAACATAATACTGAGGTGCTTATAGGCTTGTTACATCGAGAGCAACCGGTATTATTCTTCGGTTTTCAAGGTGCTGATATTTTAGCCCTTAGCGATATTTTTACTCAGAATATGGATAGTAAACATTGGGTTTCTTTAATAGAAGCTCAGTGGATTGATACTTATTTGGAGCAGAATGCTGGTTTAGCTACCCTAGAACAATCATTATGCCAACGCCAATTGAGTTTGAATCAAGGCTTAAAACTATTTAGACAGACTTTTTGGGGTGAATAATAATGAATCAAAAATATCAAACTAAACTTTCACAGCTCATAAAAGGTTGTTTTATCTATGCCATTGCTAATTATGCTTTGGCTCAGCCTATTGTTGTAGAAGGTGTAGTTCCTAATGAAGCCAGTAAGCAGGCTATATTACAAAAAATGCAGTCTGTTTATGGTGCAGATCAGATTGTAGATAAAATACAAGTGAGACCCGTAGCTGCTCCAAATGGATGGAGTGATTCTGTTACACGAGTTATCACATCTGACCTTAAAAAAGTATCGCAAGGTAAATTAAGCGTAAATGGTACTCGATTTGAATTGAGTGGAAAAATGCTAAACCCAACAGATATTCAATCTACCATTCAGTCTTTTCAAGGGTTAGTACAGCCACCATATCAACTCTATTCACAGTTATCAGTCAATCAGGCTGAGCAAAAAATTATTGATGATGCACTTAAAAATCGCATTATTGAGTTTGAATCTGGAAGTGCGGTTTTAACTGCTGCAGGTCAAAAAATTCTAGATGAGATGGCTGTTGCCTTAAATAAAGTTGGTGGCAAAAAAGTCAAAATCGTGGGACATACAGATAGTTCAGGCGATGCGACTAAAAACTTAAAACTTAGCCAAGATCGTGCATTAGCAGTAAAAAACTATTTGATTAGTAAGAGTATTCCGGCAGACCATTTATCTGCGGAAGGTTTGGGTTCTTCTAAACCAGTCGCTGATAATACTTCTCCAGAAGGCAGAAAGAAAAACCGTCGAATTGAGTTTACTGTTCTATAAATATAAGGAGAAGAACATGGCTAGCCCTTACATTACGATTGGATGCCCAACCACAGGTGGTGGGCAAGTCATTTCTGGTAATAGCACGTTTTTAATTGATGGAATTGCAATTTCCTGTGTGGGAGATAAGGCTACTTGCCCGGCACATAAAACGGTTTCTACGATTGTATCGGGAGACCCGAATATGCTTGTTATGGGTAAATCAGCAGCGCGCGTAAATGATTCATTATCATGCGGCTGTAAATTATTGCCCAAACAGAGTTTAGTAAATCAAGGGTAAGGGCAGAGATATTTTATATAGCTATAAATATCTACTAAAACATATTAATGCTTGAAATGATGAGTAGTTTGTCTGATAAAGCTGAATTTTGTTAATATACAGGCATTATGATTTTAAGCATTAAATTATTTAAAAATATTGAGAGTAATGATGAGTAATTTAAAAATTTTAATTACAAAACTTTCTACAGTTTCGCGAACTGCTTTAGAAAAATCGGCTAATGCTTGTGTTATTCAACAAAATTACGAAATTGAAATTGAGCATTTATTCTTAGAGTTACTTAATCAATCTTTAGAGAATGATTTAAAGATTTTATTAAAGAAATATAAAATTTCATCTGAAGCTTTAGCTGATGATTTAAAAGAAACAATTTCTCAATTACCTAAAGGTAATTCACGAACACCTATTTTTGCTAAATCTATTGTTCGTTTGTTTGAACAAGCATGGTTATTGGCTTCGGCTGAGCAAAATCCAGTTATTCGCAGTGGTCATTTATTAGTTGCGTTATTAACTGCACCTGATTTATATCAAATTGCGACTCGTGCTTCGAGTTTATTTGATCTCTTACCAATTGATTCAATGAAACATAAGTTTCTTGAAATTTGTGAAAAGAGTGCTGAACAACAAGATGAAACAAAAACACCTTCTGCTGCAGCTGAACCAATAGACGAGACTGTAGCAAATACCAAAACTGCTAAAACACCAGCACTTGATCAATATACGATTAATTTAACTGAAAAAGCGAAACAAGGCGGTATAGATCCGGTTATTGGGCGTGAATATGAAATTCGCCTAATGCTCGATATTTTAATGCGTAGACGGCAAAACAACCCCATCTTAACTGGAGAGCCAGGGGTTGGTAAAACAGCTGTCGTGGAAGGTTTAGCTTTAAAAATTGCTCAAGGTTTAGTGCCTAACGCCCTAAAAAATGTCCATTTACATGTATTGGATATGGGACTTTTACAGGCTGGTGCAAGTGTTAAAGGCGAATTTGAAAATCGTCTAAAGCAAGTGATTCAAGAGGTTCAAGCCTCGGTGCATCCTATTATTTTATTTATTGATGAAGCGCATACTTTAATTGGTGCAGGTGGACAAGCAGGGCAAAATGATGCTGCAAATCTTTTAAAACCAGCGCTTGCACGTGGTGAGTTACGTACGATTGCTGCGACAACTTGGGCAGAATACAAACAATATTTTGAAAAAGATGCTGCATTGAGCCGACGTTTTCAGGTTGTAAAAGTAGAAGAGCCAACCGAAGACGTTGCGGTAGACATGTTGCGCGCGATGATTCCAGTCATGCAGCAGCATTTTAAATTACAAATTGATGATGAGGCGATCGTTACAGCGGTTCACTCTTCACATCGATATATTAGTGGTCGTCAACTTCCAGATAAAGCAGTTAGTGTGCTTGATACGGCAGCAGCACGTGTCGCGTTGACCCAAAATGCCCAACCTGTAAAGCTTGACCAGTTAAAAGCCCAAGAGCATAACTTAAAGCTTGAACAGCAAATTTTAGAAAATGAACATCGTCAGATTCCAATTCATCATGAACGATTAGAAACTTTAAAAGCTAATTTAGAATCTTTGCAAAAAGAGATTCATGAAACTGAAGAGCAGTGGAAAAAAGAATTAGAACTTGTTCATAAAATTCAGGAGTTAGAAGCACAAAATCATTCTAATGAATCTGAAGCTTATGACCAGATTAATTTACTGCGTAAAGATCTTGCTGAAATTCAAGGCCAGCAACCACTAGTATTTGAAAGAGTAAACTCTCAAATTATTAATGAAATTATTTCTGATTGGACCGGAATTCCTGTTGGAAAAATGGTTAATGATGAAATTAAACAGATATTAACGCTTGAAGATAAATTGGGCGAGCGTGTAATGGGGCAAGATTATGCACTTACACAATTAGTTCAAGGCATTAAAACTTCAAAAGCAAGACTTGAAGATCCGAATAAGCCACAAGGTGTTTTCCTTTTGGTGGGACCAAGTGGTGTTGGTAAAACTGAAACGGCATTAACGTTAGCAAATGAATTATATGGTGGTGAGCAGCATTTAATCACTATCAATATGTCTGAATATCAAGAAGCACACACAGTATCTTCACTTAAAGGTGCACCTCCTGGGTATGTGGGATATGGTCAAGGTGGTGTTTTAACAGAAGCTGTTCGCCGTAATCCTTATAGTGTTGTATTGCTTGATGAAATTGAAAAAGCACATAGTGATGTTCAGGAACTGTTCTATCAAGTATTTGATAAAGGTACTTTAGAAGATGGGGAAGGACGAGTAATTGACTTTAAAAACACTACTATTTTGTTGACTTCAAATGCTGGATCAAGCGCGATTATGCAAGCGTGCTTAAATACGCCTGTAGAAGAATGGCCTACAGCTGAAGAGTTGATTGACCATTTAAAACCAAGTTTATATAAGCAATTCAAACCTGCATTTTTAGGCCGAATGAGAGTTGTGCCATATTTCCCATTGCATGACGACCTACTCGTACGAATTATTAAACATAAGTTAGGCAAGATCACTGCAAGAATTGAGAAACAATACGGTACACAAGTCCAATATTCTGATGACTTGGTAGAGCTACTCTTAAGCCGCTGTACAGAAGTGGATAGTGGTGCTCGTAACGTTGATAATATTTTAAATTCTACGGTGTTACCTGCACTGGCTACAGAAATTTTGGTGGCTTTAGCTGAGCAAAAGTTGCCAAAAATTATCATGATTGATGCTAAAGATGACGAAATTCAATATTTACTAGATCCGGTTGCAAAAGCTGCTAAAAAAAGGACCAGTAAAAAGTTGAAGTCAGAAGTTTAAATTGAATAGAGCTAAAATTAGATGAATATTGATATTTCTGAACTCCTTGAACCCATTAGCAATAGCTTACCTTGTGGTGATGACTTTTCATTTTCTAATGAATTTCATGAAATCAAAAAAGCGAAAACACAAGATGATTTATTGTTAGATCAAGGTGATTGGGTTGCTGAGCGCAAACAAGCCGACTGGGATTTTGTATCAAATAAAACGAGTGTTTTGCTAAAAGAGAATACAAAAGATATTCGTCTATTAACTTGGCTCTTAGAAGCTTGGACGCATCTTTATGGTTTTAATGGTATGGCTAAAGGTTTAACTTTAAGCCATACCATGCTGAATCAATACTGGCAGGAAATTCATCCTGTTATTGAAGATGATGACTTAGATCAACGCATTGGTTTATTACAGGGTTTAATTAATCAACTACCAATGTTGTTAAAGAAAGTCTCTTTAACCAATACAGCTCCTTATTATAATTTGCTTGATTACGATAATTTTCTTTATCACGAAAATGTTCGCCGTAAACAAACTGAAGATTACGATAGTCAGTCTGGACCTTCGGAATTAGAACAATTCGATCAAGCAATTTTCAATACGTCTAAAACTTTCCAATACTCTAATTATCAAGATTTTAGTTCAGTCTTAACCGAGTGGGATGCTCTAAAGCAAACCCTTGACCATTTAATGGGATTAGACTCACCGAGTTTTGGTGCAATTGATTCAGCATTTGAAACAATTCACAGCACATTACGCAAGATTTATAAAGCAGAGGCTTTTGGTACTGAGCTTACTCCAATCCAAGAACAGACTGCGATCATTACAAGCTCATCTATGGAAAATCAAGTGCCTGTACAAATTGTGTCAGATCAGCCCGGTTTTCAGCCTCAAGCCCAAACTCACTTGGCCAATCGTGAGCAAGCAATGAAAGTGTTGCAAGAAATCGCAGATTACTTTCAAGCAAACGAACCTCATAGCCCTGTGAGCTATATGCTTCAAAAAACCATTAAATGGAGTCAAATGCCGTTACATGAATGGCTAGCACAAGTCATTAAAGATGAGCATCCATTGCAAATGGTTCAGGAAATGTTAGGTGTGCAGCCTAAAAATGAATACGAATAAAGATTGGTAAAGACATATGTTTAAAGCTGAAAAAGTCCTATGGGGCGAAGGTTTATTTTTAAGACCTCAACATTTCCAAATTCAAGATACCTATCATGAACAACGGTTGAATCATACGGTTCGTGCAGTTGTACCTTTTTCATATGGTGTTCAAAAACTCAGTTTCGATGAAGCTCAATTGAGCACGCATATTCTTGCTCTAGAGTCTGTAGAGATGATTTGGCAAGATGGAGAAATTTATCAGGCGCCTGCATATGATCTATTGCCTGAGCCAATTTTATTGGATGATCTTAATTTACGTGGAGAGATGCTAATCTATTTAGCATTGCCACTCTTACAAGCAAATAAGCAAAATTTAATTGATCAAAACCAGGCACAAAAGGGTAGATATCAATCTCACCTTGTCGAAACGCATGATCTTTTTACTAACGCAACCGAAGCGGATATTAGTTTGCTCCGCCGCCGTGCTGTTTTTAAATTATTAGATGTACATAGTAATCCTGACCATAATTTAGATGGTTTTTTATATTTACCTATTGGAAAGATTAAACGTCAAAGTTCGGGTGCTTTTGAAATTGACCGAAAGTTTATTCCGCCAATTTTGCATGTAGATGCATCTGAAACACTTATCTCAAATTTAAAAAGAACACTGAACGTTATTAAGGCAAAAATTAAGACGATTCAAACTAATAATAGAGAAAATGAACAGAAATTAATTGAATTTCGTTCAGGTGATATTGTTTCGTTCTGGTTAGTGAATGCTTTAAATACAGCTCATGCTGGTCTGAATCATTTTGTGCAATATCCACAAATCCATCCAGAACGTTTGTTCTTCGAATTATTGCGTTTAGCAGGTTCATTATTAACTTTCTCGACTGCCTATGATGTCGATCAGTTGCCTGCTTATAAACACCATAATTTACAAGAAAGTTTTTCGCAGTTAGACACGATTTTACGTGATTTACTCGATACGATTATTTCGAGTCGTTACATCAGCATTGCGCTTAAAGAAATCCGACCTTCATATTGGGTAGGAAGTATTGAAACCGATAAAATTACTCGAGACACTCGACTTTATATTGCAGTATCAAGTAGCGCAATGCAGACACATGAATTGATCCAGATTGTGCCTTTACGATTCAAGATTGGTAGCACTTTAGATGTAGAGCAGCGTGTAGTTGCTGCATTACCTGCGATTCCATTGCATCACTTAATTCAAGTTCCAACTGCGATACCTGTACGTTCTGGCGTGAGTTATTTTGAAATTGAACCGCATCATGAGCTTTACCAACGTATGTTAGATTCAGAAACGATTTGTATTTATGTTCCGGCTGGTTTCCAAGATATCAGTATTGAACTGATTGCGGTCATGAACGCTTAACGGTAAAGGAGAGAAAAATGTCACAATCCACAGGTGCTCCTTCTTTATTTGATGATGGGCAGATTGGAACGGGCGGGAACAATAATAGCCAGTCTCAAGCAAAACTACAGGCAATCAATCTTATTGATTTACTGCATGATGGTTTTTATTTGGTATTTCTGATTCGAAATCAGTATGTGCCGGCAGACGCTCAGCAGTTTCGTGAAAAAATCTTAAATTTACTCAATCAATTTGAGCAACAAGCCAAAAAGTTGCAATTTTCAGCTGATGATATTCATGATGCTAAATATGCATTTTGTGCTTTGATTGATGAAACGATCGTAACGCAACAAGACCCAAGTTATTTTAATTTGCAAAATGCTTGGTTAATTAGCCCATTGCAATTGAGCTTGTTTGGTTCTCAGTTAGCAGGTTATCGCTTCTTTGAAATATTGGAACAATTACGTAGCCGTGGAAAAGATCGTTTAGCTGCTTTAGAGGTATTTCATTACTGCCTTTTATTAGGCTTTCAGGGTAAATACCGAATTGAATCTACGGAAAGTCTCAACCATTTAGTATCAAGAGTCGGTGATGAAATTGACTATTTGAAAGGGAAAAAGGTCGCATTTTCGCCGTTCTCTGCCATTCCCGATCAGATACGAAATATTATTCATCGAGAAGTACCTTTCTTCTGGATTTTGATATTTTTATTGATTTTTGCATTCCTTACCTTTGCAGGGCTAAGGTTTATGTTGAATAATCAAAATGATAAAGCATTATCTAATTATCAAAATGTGATTTCTGCTCCTCAAGAGCAAGCACATATTACAATTTATTTACCTTGATGATGGTACGAAATGGCTCAGGAAAAACCAACTTCTATTCGAGTTTTACAGTCGAATAAAAAAAAGCCGAAATCACCCATACTTTATATTGTGATTGGTGTTATTGCTGGGGTGTTTGTAAGCATCTCACTATTCCTGTTCTTGTCTCAACCGTATTCGTCAGATCCTACAACTGTTGAGAATAAATCAAATCAAGATCAGGAACATGATCAAGTATTAATGTCGAACTCCTCTGTACATGGACAAGCTGCAGCGGATCAGCAAGAGCAAGCTGATCCAGTGAGCCATGACGGTTTTGATCAGCCTAAAGAAAATGAACTGAGTGGTATTTTTAAACCTGCTCCTCATAAAAATACAACTCCGAATCAACAACGGGTTTCACCTTTTGATGCCCAGTTAACAGGGGAACGGGTAGCACCTAAGCAACAAGTTGTGGTTAATTCTACTCAACCAATACAGCCAGCTCAGAAAAAAACTATTACTCAACCTAAGGTCGCTCAAGTGAAACCTGCTGAGGCTAATAAGGCTCAAGTTGAACCAGAAGCTGAGATAGAGCCACCAAAAGCTTCGGTTGACATTAAAATTACTCGTAGTCCGTTTGCGGTGAATTAGTAAATTCATGATGATTTTTCTAATTTTCTTTTGTTTTGCCTGCCTTGCTATAGGGCTGGCATTTTTAATGTCATACGAATTAAGAAGTAAGGGTAGAACATTTGTTTTATCGTTATTACCTCAGGGACGCAGGCAACTGAATCAAGTAAGGCAATTTGCCCAAACCATGAATCAGGCAGCCGCACCTGAAAAATTACAATCCCATTGGCATTTACAGCAATGGTGGATTGTGATTGCAGGATTTTTTTTATTTGCCAGTATTTTAGTTTTTGCCTTTACTCGCCCGATCAGCTCAACTCGGATTGAAGCTGAATATCTTAAAAAAACGGATCCTCAAATTTATACATTATTAAATGGAGAAATTTTATCACCTCCGCCTGAAGTTGATGAAGGTCTGATTGCAGCAGCAATTGTTGAAGCGACGCAATTGGAACAGCAGCATGCTTCTCAAGATGGTGGCGTGGTTAATTCTTCACCTATTGATAAAGTAAGTTTCGATGGTCGTGCAATTTTAGATACAAACATGGTCAATCGTAAGTGGGACAAAATGAATCCACGCTATAAGCAACGTTTGCTTATGGTCTTTAAAATTATGAAAGAGCAATATGGCTATGAGCTTGTGCTGCTTGAAGGTTATCGCAGCCCCGGACGCCAAAATATGTTGGCAGGTAATCCAAATACAACCAAGGCAAAAGGGTATCAGAGTTACCATCAATTTGGTTTAGCAGCAGATGTGGCATTTAAACGGAATGGTAAAGTGGTTATTTCTGAACGTGATCCATGGGCTATGCAAGGCTATCGTTTATATGGGCAAGTTGCTGAATCAGTTGGGCTCACGTGGGGCGGACGTTGGAAATCTATTCAAGATTATGGCCATAGTGAATTCCGTATGCCTGGATTGAGAAAAACTCAAGAAATGGCAGAAAAACTTATTGCCGAAAGTTTGAATGATATAAATTAAAAAGAGTAAATATGTTTACGGAACCTAAAATATAGAACATAAAAATCGATTCAGTGATTAGCCCAAAACAAATCGCAAAATTATGTTTTAAACCTAAAGCGTTTTTCTTAATGTTCGCGAAATGGATATGCCATATATCCATTTCGCGACTTATCTTGCTGCAAAAATAATATTCTCAGCGAATAAGCGTGCGATTTTATGGTTTTTGGCATTACCTTTGGTATTTTTTCTTTTGCTCTTATTGCAATGTTTAGTGTATTTGCAGGAAACTGATTTCACTTGAGCCAATCTCATATTCGTATGACTACTAGCCCATATCAATATCATTAGCCAATTGAGCTTTCTATGACCTCTTTTTTAAAACAGCTCACTTTATTTAATCAAGGCTTAGGAAAGACTAGTCCGTTTGCCAAAGGTATGGACGGAACTCTACAAGCTATTGAACATTTAGGTTATGTGCAGATTGATACTATATCGGTTGTTGAGCGTGCTCATCACCATATATTGTGGAGCCGAGTGCCTGATTACGATCTAAGTCATTTAAATAATCTTGTTCGAGAGCATCAGATTTTTGAATATTGGTATCACGCGGCGTCTTATCTTCCTATGAAAGATTATCGCTATGCACTGCCTGCCATGATGTCTGTCAGAAAAGGAGAAAGCCGTTATTTCAATAGAGGTGATCAACACCTCATGAATGAAATTCTAGCCCGTGTTCGTGCGGAGGGTAGAATTCGATTACGAGATATTGATAAGAATAATAAAAAGAGTTTGGGGAGTTGGTGGAATACAGGTCCAGGTCGCCGTGCTTTTGAGCAGTTATATATGCAGGGTGACCTGATGATCTGTGAGCGTAATGGAATGGAAAAAGTCTATGATTTGACTGAGCGTTGCTTGCCTGAGAATATTGATTTGAGTATGCCTACGCTTTATGAATATGCACATTATTTATTTAATACCACACTACGAGCACATGGTGCATTTACATGGAAGCAATTGGTTCATTTAAAGGGAAAAGCTTTAAAAGAAACTATGCGTGTCGTACTTAATGAGCAGATTGATGCAGGTGCGGTATCAACAATTAAACTTGAGTATGGTCAAACGCTATATGTTGATGTGGCGGCAATAGAACAAACGGTTGTTAGTGATTTTGGTTTAAAAATACTTTCGCCTTTTGATAACTCGCTTATTCATCGTGACCGCTTAACTTCTTTATTTGAGTTTGATTATCGAATCGAATGCTATGTGCCAGCGGCCAAACGAATATATGGTTATTTTTGTTTACCTATTCTTTATCAAGATGAGTTGGTAGGCCGACTAGATTGCAAAGCACATCGGTCTATAAAAGAATTAGAAGTGATTAGTCTGCATCTAGAAAAAACAATCAAAGATAAAGAGCATTTCTTTTTTGAACTAGATCAAGAGCTCAAACGTTTTGCAGCATTTAACCAATGTTTAACTGTTAATGACAAAGTGATTAAGCTTATTCTTACTAAAATTTAAACACCAAAAGAACTCCAGCTTTTGGTGTTTTCACTTTTTTAGTTCAAGGGCATACGATATTCAATTATTCCTGGCTTTTGTGCAATCCAGTCATAGAGTTTTTGAGCCGTGTGATTGGTTTCTTGAGTGTGCCAATATAAACGATCACAGTTGTACTCAATTGCCTGCTTTTGTACATACTCAATGAGTTGCTTACCAATGTGTTGACCACGCGCTTCAGGTGAAACAAACAGGTCTTCTAAATAACAATAATTATTTTCTGCCCATGTTGAGCGATGAATAACATAATGCACAATTCCCAAAACTTGCTCGCCTTGTTTGGCAACAGCACAATAAACGGGTTCATTTTTATCGAAAAAACGTTCCCAAGTCACTTTTGTGACATGAAGGGGTAAATTTACCTGATAAAAATTTTGATAAGCAAGCCAATATTTTTCCCATTGTGAATAGTCCTGCTGTTGAACAGGGACAATCTGAATATCTTGGTTTTGCATAATAATTACACTCTGTTTTAAAGTTTTAGAAAGTCGACAACTAGAGTGTAGTTTTGATAGTGGTATTTTTATAAGATACACTTTTGATATTTTCTAAAGTACCACTTTGTCATGGCAATTTCGATTTCTGCATCTTTTCCACATTTGATTTTGCCAAAGGGTCAGATTAAAGATGGACTATATTCGGCTTTACGAGATGCCATTTTAGATGGAAGGCTTATTGCTGGAACAAAATTACCCTCAAGTCGTGCTTTAGCAGAAATGATGTCGATTTCACGAAATTCTGTATTGGCTGCGCTTGAACGCTTACTTGATGAAGGATATTTATTTACAAAACCGAGTTCTGGTACATATGTCGCTGAGGTTGTGCCAGATCAGTTAATACATATCAAGGAAAAATCAAAAAAAACTACACTAGCCAATCAGTATTTGTTAAATATTAATCCGAATATGGAAGCGTTATTAACTTCATGGCGAGAGCAGTCATGGTCGAGTCCAAAGAAAAAAATGTTCCATGTGGGAGTAGGATGTGTTGATTTATTTCCTCATCAACTTTGGGGGAAGTTATTAGCTCAAGCTTGGCGGCAGTCTTATTATCAGCTTGGTCAATTTCACGACCCAAGGGGTTATTTACCTTTGCGTCAGGCAATTTGTGAATATGTTCGCTCAACCCGAGGCCTAAACTGCAACGAAGAGCAAATTATTATCGTCAATGGAACGCAGCAGGCCATTCATCTAGCTGGCTATGCTTTACTTCAAGCAAATGATGAGGTGTGTCTAGACGAACCAGGTTATGACGCAGCTTTTAATATTTTTAGAAGTTTTGGTGCTCAGGTAAATTTTATTGAAAGTGATGAAGAGGGAATGCAAATTTCGGACATTATTCATCATTATCCAAAAAGCAAACTTGTTTATACCGCGCCTTCACATCAGTTTCCTGTAGGCGGAATTTTAAGTTTAGCTCGCCGTTTTTCATTACTTGATTGGGCATCTCAACAGGGAAAATGGATTTTTGAAGATGACTATAATAGTGAGTTTCGCTATGGCACACATCCCATTCAAGCTCTACAAGGCTTAGATCAGCAGCAAAGAGTTATTTACTCTGGTACTTTTACCAAAATGATGTTTCCTGAGTTTCGTTTAGGTTTCATGGTTGTGCCTGAAGCATTGATCGAAACATTTAGTGCAGCCAAATATTATACCGATGTTCGAAGTTCTTATTTAGAACAAGTGGCTTTGTCTCTATTTATACAAAAAGGCCACTATGCTCGGCATGTACGTAAAGTTCGAAAAGCTTGCTATGAGCGTCAACAAGCATTGACTAAAGCTATTAATGACAATCTTTCAAATGTGCTTAGTGTTCAACCAACAGATTCAGGTATTCATGCAGTGTGCTGGTTAAAAGGTGCATGGACAGAGCAAAAATTTATTGATCATTGTTCGGCTTTGGATTTAGCGATTCAGCCATTATCAAGATATTGTCAGATGCCGAACAAGAAGGCCGGTGTACTTATTGGCTATGCTGCACATCAACCTGATGAAATTATAGAAAATATTAAGAAACTAGCCTTTAGCATCAAAAAGGAAAATAGTTAACTTTTTCAATATTGTATATAAAATATAGACTAATTTTATTTTTAATGAAGACGGTGAAATATTGAGTTGAATTTAATAATTTCATGAAATTTAATTAAAGTTAAAAATATTTTAAATTTAAAAAGTTGTTAATCTTATTTTAAGCTAGCTTAATTATTATAAAAACATCAAAGCTCGTCTAAGTACACCTTTTAGCCACATTCTCCAGATGTGGCTCTTTTTTTATTTACGGCTAAAAAATTAGAAAACTAATTAAATATTTATTTTTAAATACCTATAGAATTTTTAATCTTCTTCCATGGCATTACTATAAAATTTAACACCAAGTTTAATTCGATCACGCCCATTACCCATGCGCCAGCGGTTAGTATCTCGTAAAGAATATACGCAGCCACAATATTCTTGTTGATAAAATTCTTCTCGTTTACTAATTTCAATCATCCGGCTTGAACCACCATTTTTACGCCAGTTATAGTCCCAGTAATGAATTTCAGGATAATGAGCAGCGGCACGAATTCCACAGTCATTGATTTGCGCCATATTTTTCCAACGCGAAATTCCGAGTGAACTACTGATGAGACTAAAGCCGTGTTCATGTGCGTAAAGGGCAGTTCGTTCAAATCGCATATCGAAACACATGGTACAACGAATACCACGTTCGGGTTCATCTTCCATACCTTTTGCTCGAGCAAACCAATTGTCGGTGTCATAGTCTGCATCGATAAATGGGATATTATGCTTTTCTGCAAAACGAATATTTTCTTCTTTACGGATGAGATATTCTTTTACTGGATGAATATTAGGATTATAAAAAAATATTGAAAATTTAATTTCTGATTCGATCAAGGCTTCCATAACTTCTCCTGAACAAGGAGCACAACAAGAGTGAAGTAATAATTGATCGTGTCCTGACGGCAGTTCTAATTTTAAACGTTGAGTTGACATAATAAGAAAATTAAATTGTAATGCTATTAATTATATATTTATTTTTTATATAAAGTGAAATGAATTATTTTCAATTTTAATGTGAAATTAATTTGGTATTTAAAGAGGGTTTTATTTTTATAATTATTTTTAAGTTAAATATAATTAAATAAATGTGTTTTTAAATGTTAAAATTATATCTGTAATTAAATTAGAAACTATTGTTATATATACTATATAATTAAATAAATTATAGATTAGTTTTATATTTTTAAAATAATAAAACTTAATTTTTTTTGATAAGTTATTGATGTATCTGAATATAATTTTAAGTTTTTATTGTGATATGTGTCACAAATAAACCTTATTTTTTCAATTAAAATATTTCTTTACATTTGTAGCTTTAATAAATTTATACTATAAAATCCAGTGTGTTTTTTAATTTAAGCGTGTGATAATTTGAGATATGGAAGATTGGCAATGTAAATATTGTAATGGTTATATTATGGTTAATCATTCAAAGATCAGCGTAGGAGAAAAAGTTTACTTTTTGGTGTATAAATTTGATGCAAAGAATGAAAGGAAAAAATTATATAAAAAAGGAATTGTGGTCGCCCGTTACGATAATATACTTCACATTGAGTCACGTAAAAAAATTTATAAGATTGAGCATGTAAAAGTCTATCCATTAGGCGCACCAATGCCTTTCGTTTACAACATGTTTTGGATTTGTGGATGTCCTTGTACTCTGCAACACTAATTTCTTAAATTTAACTGCTAGTAAGTTGTTTTATAGATTGAACTGAATTATTACATCCATTTTTTGTTATCAGCACAGTTAAGACCTACAGCTTGATAAAAGCGGCTCATAACATATAAGAAAATCATCGTTATTTATTTGACAAAATAAAAGCTCCCTCTTATAAACCTCAAGTAAAGTTAAGATTAATCATGATGAGTGAAAATAAAAAAGCTGAACCTAGTCGAATTTTGACTGTGGGTGAAGTTGCAAAAAGAAGTGGAGTTCCTGTTTCGACCCTTCATTTTTATGAGGCGAAAGGACTTATAAAAAGTATAAGAACAAATGGTAATCAACGTCGCTATCCCTTAATTATTTTAAGATATATTGCGATTATTAAAGTCGCTCAAAGGGTGGGTATTCCTTTAAATGAAATTAAAGAAGCTTTGAGCCAATATCCTGTAGGTAGCAAATTAACAGCTAAGCAATGGAAAGATCTATCGAGTCATTGGCGAGAAAATCTGGATGATCGAATTCAAAAATTAACTCGGTTAAGAGATGAAATGGACTGGTGCATTGGCTGTGGTTGTTTATCACTAGAGCAATGTCCATTAAGAAATCCTGAAGATATTTTAGGACAAGATGGAGCAGGCCCTCGAATTTTAGAAAGACCTGAATAGAATATTTTAAAAATAGCTTTTAATGGGGAATATCTTAATTTCCAATAAATTAAATTTATTTTTCTAGAACATTCAAGTGAGTTTTTTATTGTAAACAAGTCATATGGAACATGAATTTTTTTGATATCTTTAGTTTTTTTAGTAAGAAGCAAAAAATTATGAAAAAAATTCTTTTTCTTGGCTTAGCACTTGTTTCGTTAACGGCTTGCTCGTCTATACAACATAAAGATCTAACTCCACCAAAAATTGGTTCACCAAATCCAGCTAGTCAATATTGTGTTGAACAAGGCGGAAAATTAGAAATTAGAAATGAAGCAAATGGTCAAGTTGGCTATTGTCATTTACCAAATGGGCAGGTTGTTGAAGAATGGAAATTATTCCGTGACAATCAAGCGAACTGTGTAGCACAAGAAGCTCAAAAATTAGTGGGTCAATCAGGTCTTACTGATGATCAAATTAAGCAGAAAACTAAGTCAGAAATTGTGCGCAAAGTTGCTCCAGGTCAACCAATGACTATGGATTATCGTACAAACCGAGTTACAGTTACCATTGATCCAGCCTCTAAAAAAATTACCAATGCAACATGTGGCTAATTTTTTAATTAAAATTTGCTAGTTCAAATTAAAGTAATAAAAAGCCTGCTGAAAAGCGGGCTTTTTATTACTTTAATTTTGATGAGAAAAATAACAACTTTATCTTGGCTCGTTTGCTTTGTAAGAAGCTCTTTCTTGATCGTTAATTTCACATCCAATAATTTTTATATTTGCAGGATTAAAGCTTCAGTCATTTCTATTTTTATAGAACTATCTAAAAACACTGCTATAAATTTGATATATCAGGTTTTAAATCAATAATAAAAAAAGCCTCTAGCGGACTAGAGGCAGAAAAACATCAGATGCAAGAACAGGTGAATTATGCATCTGAGTTAAGTAGGTTGTATCAAACCATGTAAAACACTTTACCAGCAAAAATGAATAAAAATAGGGAGGTGCGACTAATGGCTAATATTTTTGGTTTTTTATTTATACAAATTGGCGCGCATTTTTTAAATGCGAGTTCTAGAACATCTATTCGGGGATAAAATCTTCACAATTTTTATTTTTAATTAAACTGAGTGATGTTGATTGCTCAACCGTTCTCTTTTTGTGCTACCGCCTCATAGTTATTCGTGATTTGTAGCAGACTTAATGATAATTTTAATGTCATCCGAAAGGACACAATAACGACGAACATATGAATAATAATGATTGAAGGTAGGACCCAGTGTTTATTAGTGTATTTGATCTTTTTAAAATTGGTATTGGTCCATCTAGCTCCCATACAGTTGGGCCAATGCGAGCGGCGTACAGTTTTGTTGATGATTTATTGAAGCAAAATGATCTACAAAGAACAGTGAAAGTTCAGGTTAAGTTATATGGTTCGCTTGCAGCAACAGGTGTTGGTCATGCGACAGATAAGGCTATTCTTTTAGGCTTAATGGGTTTTGATCCTGAACATATCGATACTCAAGTAAGTACAAACTTGATTGAAGATGTTTTAGAAAATAAAGCCATCCAGCTTCATCAGCAAAAGAGTATTTCTTTTGACTATAAGCGTGATGTGCTTTTTTTAGATGAATCTTTGCCTTATCACCCCAATGCAATGGAATTGATTGCGTATAACGAGGTTCAAGAAATCTTATATAAAGAAACTTACTATTCGGTTGGTGGCGGTTTTATTGTTAGTCAAAGACAATTAACACAAACCCAATCTGAAACCGACGACGTTAAGGTTCCATATCCATTTCACAGTGCGGCTGAACTTTTAAAATTATGCAAAACTCATCATTTATCAATAAGTGAGTTAATGCTTGAAAATGAAAAAAGCTGGCGTAGTGAAAGCGAGATTCGCAATCAAATTATCGAAATCTGGAAAGTGATGCAGCAGTGCATTCACAACGGTTTAATCAATGAAGGAATATTACCGGGGGGATTAAATGTTAAACGTCGAGCCAAAAAAATTCACGATAAGTTATTAAATAATAAAAACTCAAACCTGATTGTGACGACTTTCCATGCCATGGAATGGGTCAATTTATTTGCCTTAGCGGTAAATGAAGAAAATGCTGCTGGTGGTCGAGTGGTGACAGCTCCCACAAATGGTGCGGCAGGAATTATTCCGGCAGTTTTATATTACTACGTGACTTTTTCTAAAGATTTTTCCGAAGATAAAGTGGTTCGCTTTTTTCTAAGTGCAGCAGCAGTCGGCATTTTATGTAAACTCAATGCATCTATTTCTGGTGCAGAGGTCGGATGTCAGGGCGAAGTAGGCTCAGCTTGTGCGATGGCTTCAGCAGGTTTAGCGGAGATTTTAGGTGGATCCCCTGAACAAGTAGAACATGCGGCTGAAATTGGGCTTGAACATAATTTGGGTTTAACCTGTGACCCGATTGGTGGTTTGGTTCAGGTGCCTTGTATTGAGCGAAATGCAATTGCAGCCGTAAAAGCCATTAATGCAGCACAAATGGCACTTCATGATGAGGGGGAGCATTTTGTGACGCTAGATAAAGTCATTCAGACTATGAAAGAAACAGGCAGGGATATGTCTGAGAAATATAAAGAGACTTCAAAAGGTGGTCTTGCTGTTAACACAATTGAATGTTAAAAAAATGAGATGGGGACGAGGTGCCCCATCTCATTTTAAACATTAAGCCTCGCGAGCAACTAAAGTTAAAATGTCGTAAGTTGCGACAAGTTCACCACGTTGGTTTTTGACTTTAATATCCCACACCACAACGCCATGTGCAGGCTGAGATGGGTCTTTTTGTGGTTTAGGGGTTTTCTGTTTACAGGTGAGTTCAACCTGAATCGAATCACCAATTTTAACTGGTTCAACAAAGCGTAAGTTGTCCATACCGTAATTGGCAATCACAGGGCCTTGTGCTGCATCTACAAATAGACCAGCTGCGGCAGACACAATGAAGTAGCCATGTGCAACACGCTCACCAAAGAAAGATTCGGCAGCTGCAATTTTGTCGGTATGCGCATAGAAATAGTCACCGCTTAAACCAGCAAAGTTAACAATATCTGCTTCGCTTACGGTGCGACGCGCCGTTAATAAACGTTCACCAATCACTAATTCATCAAAAGACTTTTTAAATGGATGTACACGGTCTTCGTTAACTTTCGAGCCAGCAGTCCACGAATGGGTAATTTGCGTCAAGCTATTTGGAGAACCTTGAATTGCAGTGCGCTGCATATAATGTTTAACAGCGCGAATACCACCTAACTCTTCACCGCCACCTGCACGACCAGGACCGCCATGTACTAAATGCGGAAGTGGTGAACCATGTCCTGTACTTTCTTTTGCTGACTCTGCATCGAGTACATGCACACGTCCATGCCAAGGTGCAATTTTTTGAATAATCTGTTCAATGTTCTCATCGTTATTTTTGACGACTGAAGCCACTAAGCTACCTTCACCACGTGAAACAAGATCAGCTAGTTCTTCAATGTTGCTATATGGCATGAGTGTACATACCGGACCGAAAGCTTCTGTGGTATGAACATGTGTCGCTTGTAAAGGTTGTTCGCACAGCAATAAAGTTGGAGCGAAAAAAGCACCTTTTTCAGGATGGTCGGCATTAAATTTAAAGGACTCGCTGCCACCAAAAACAATTTTTGCGTCTTTGCTGAGCTCGGCAACTTTTTCTGCAACGTCATGTTTTTGTTTAAGGCTCGCTAAAGCACCCATGGTGGTTTGTTCTTTTTGCGGGTCACCCACCACAACTTTAGCAAGTTTGGCAGTTAGCTTTTCTTGTACTGTCACTAACAAATTTTCAGGAACGAAAGCGCGACGAATCGCAGTACATTTTTGGCCTGCTTTTGTAGTCATTTCACGGAAGACTTCACGCACAAATAAATCGATAGTTTCTTCATTTGCCTCAGGGCTTAAAATTGCACTGTTTACCGAGTCGGCTTCCATGCTAAATGGAATCGAATATTTATTGAGGTGAGGGTGGTTACGTAGTTTTTGACCTGTGTAAGCAGAACCTGTAAACGTAACGCAGTCTTGTGGGCCTAAGTGGTCGAACAAGTCATAAGTCTGACCGCAAATCAGTTGTAGCGAACCTTTTGGTAATACATGGGCTTCTTCAATCGCTTTTACAACCGCTTGAGTTAATTGAGAGCCATCGGTTGCAGGTTTAACAATACATGGCACACCTGCAAGTAGCGTCGGTGCAATCTTTTCAAGCATTCCCCAAATTGGGAAGTTGAATGCATTAATGTGAACGGCAACACCTGCTTTAGGACTTAAAATGTGCTTAGCACCGAAAGTTCCATTTTTAGATAATTGAATCCAGCTATCTTCAGTAATAATTTTTTCGTCATTGAGTTCACGACGAACCAGACTTGAATAAGCAAATAATGTCTGGATACCACCTTCAATATCAATCCATGCATCTTTACGAGTTGCACCTGTTGCATAAGCAAGTTTGTAGAACTCTTCTTTACGCTCAAGTAAATGTTGGGCAATTTGTTTTAATGCATTCGCACGTTGGTGAAACGTCCAGTTAGCCAGTTCTGAACCATTTTGTTTGGCATATTGAACAACACGTTTCATATCAATGCCATGACTACTTACGGCATAAATCGATTCACCTGTAATGGCATGATAAACAGGACGTAGTTCTTCACTCGTCGAATGCCATGTTCCATAGACATAAGAAGCAAGATGAGACAGTTGATGCTCAGACTGCTGAAAATCTGTGTCAGTTGAGGTTCCTTCTAGGTGTGCTTGTTCAAGCATGACCAAACTCCTTTTTTATGTGATACATCAATTATAAAAATTGCAAAAATATGATTCATAATTTCAGATTAATTTGTCTAAAAGTCAACTTTATTTTGATTTATAAAAGTAAAAAGGTTTTTTGTTTCCAATTAAATTTTATTTATTTCAATTATTTGATGTGTTTTTATGAGTCTAATTTAATTTGATACTAAAAAAGTGATTGACTTTGTTTTTAGTGTATCGAAAAATAGATTTAAGGGTGATACCTACAGGGAATGAAAGAATGGAACACAACTACCAGAAATTTGAACAAAATATTGCCAATGAAATTACGATCGAGGCTAAGGATCAAATGCCCGATGCTTATCGCAAAACATTGATTCGTCAAATCGGGCAACATGGCCATTCTGAAATTGTAGGTATGTTGCCTGAAGGGAACTGGATTACTCGTGCGCCAACTTTAAAACGTAAAGCGGTTTTGTTGGCGAAAGTACAAGATGAAGCTGGGCATGGTTTATATCTGTACAGCGCGGCAGAAACCTTAGGTGCTGACCGTGATGACATGATGGAAAAATTAATTGATGGGAAAATGAAATACTCATCAATTTTTAACTATCCAACTTTAACTTGGGCAGATGTTGCTGCAATTGGATGGCTTGTCGATGGGGCAGCTATTGTGAACCAAGTTGCGCTTTGCCGTACCTCATATGGGCCATATGCACGTGCAATGGTACGTATTTGTAAAGAAGAAAGTTTCCATCAACGCCAAGGTTTTGAAGCCATGATGGCTTTAGCAGGCGGTACACCAGAACAAAAACAGATGGCACAAGATGCGGTAAATCGTTATTGGTGGCCTGCACTCATGATGTTTGGCCCAAGTGATGAGCATTCTCCAAATAGCGCACAAAGTCTGGCGTGGAAAGTCAAACGCTTTGGTAATGATGAATTACGTCAAAAGTTTGTCGATAACACCGTACCGCAAGTGTTGCAGCTTGGCTTGGAAGTACCAGATCCAGATTTAAAACTTAATGAAGAAACAGGTCACTACGAGTTTGGCGAGATCGACTGGCACGAATTTAATGAAGTGATTGCCGGACGTGGACCGTGTAATCACGAGCGTATCGAAGCGCGCCGTAAAGCATGGGAAAACGGCAAATGGGTTCGTGATGCAGCAGTGGTCTACGCTAAAAAACAGCAGCTAGAAGCGAACAAAGTGGCTTAACAAGATTTATGGAAAAATTTGAGGAAATCAAAATGGAAGATAAAAACAACTGGTCACTCTACGAAGTATTTGTCCGTAGTAAACAAGGCTTAAGCCACCGTCATGTGGGTAGCTTGAGAGCACCAGATGATGAAATCGCACTTCAACATGCACGCGATGTTTACACTCGTCGTAATGAAGGGATTAGCATTTGGGTCATCCGTTCGGAAATGATTAGATCTTCACAACCAGATGAAAAAGCAGAATTTTTCGATCCTTCTTTAGACAAGGTTTATCGTCATCCGACTTTTTACCATATTCCAGATGGCATTGAGCATATGTAAGGAAGAATGGAAATGAATAATACAGTTTTATCTAAATTCTTATTACATATTGGCGACAGTCAATTGGTTTTATCGCAGCGTTTGGCTGAGTGGTGCGGGCATGCACCTGAGCTTGAAATTGATATTGCTTTAGCCAATATCGGTTTGGACCTGTTAGGTCAGGCAAGAAACTTTCTGACTTTGGCTGGGCAATATGATGAAGCTAAACGTGACGAAGATCAGCTTGCATATTTCCGTACAGAACGTGAGTTTCTAAACTTATTGTTATGCGAACAACCCAATGGTGATTTTGCACAAACGATTGTACGCCAGTGGTTGATGGATCATTACCATCTTCATTTATTGACTGCTTTAACACAGAGCTCGCTTCCTGAAGTCAGTGCGCTTGCCGTGAAATCTTTAAAAGAAGTGAAATACCACATCCGTTTTTCGACTAGCTGGATGGAACGTTTAAGTTTAAGCACCGATGAAGCGCATCAACGTGTGCAAGAAGGCTTAAATAATTTATGGCGCTTTACCGCTGAGTTATTTGAACTTAATGCAGACGAGCAAACATTAGTCGCACAGGGTGTGATTCCAGATTTTTCAAATGAAAAAGAACAATGGGATAAAACTATTACAGATGAGCTTAAGCGTTTTGAATTAAACGTTGCTGTGAACGGTGCTTATCGCCGTGGTGCAAAACAAGGATTGCATACCGAGCATTTAGGTTATTTGTTGGCTGAAATGCAAAGTATTCAAAGAACTTATCCGGGCATGACCTGGTAAGACAAGGAGGTGAGCCATGCAAATGATTCGTCATTGTATCGACCAATGTTGGGATGTTCTACAAACGGTAAGTGACCCTGAAATTCCGGTTTTATCTGTTGTGGATTTAGGCATGATTCGCGGTGTAGAGATTAACGATCAACAAGAAATTATTGTTCGTTTAACGCCAACATATAGCGGTTGTCCAGCAACGGATATGTTGAAAGCACAAATTGCTGAGGCATTTACCGCAGAAGCTTTAACACCAGTCAAAGTAATGGTCGATTTGTCAGAAGCATGGACCACGGACTGGATGTCTGAAGCGGGTAAAAAGAAACTGCAAGTCTATGGCATTGCACCACCAGAAGGATTGGCGCATCAGTGTGGTACTCACGTTCACTTAAAAGATGGTGTCGAGTGCCCACGTTGTAAAAGCCGACATACCCGACTGTTAACAGAGTTTAGTTCTACCGCCTGTAAAGCACTTTATAAATGTCAGGACTGTCTTGAGCCTTTTGATTACTTCAAATGTATTTAAGTCTTTAGATAAGGAAATCAGCCATGAGCCAATTTGTACCATTAAAAGTAAAAAGTATTACACCTCAAACCGATCAGGCAATTTGTATTGCATTTGATGTTGTACCTGAACAACAAGAACAATTTCAATTTCAACCGGGGCAACACTTAACCATTCGCCATTTAACTGAAGCTGGTGAAATCCGCCGTTGTTATTCAATTTGTAGCTATGCGGCAAAAGAAGACATCAGTATTGCGGTTAAAAAAATTGATCAGGGTCAATTTTCAAACTGGGCAAATGACCATTTAAAAGTGGGCGATGTGCTTGAAGTGATGCCACCACAAGGCGTGTTTTTTCAAAAAGCAGCCAAGATGGGTGGACAAAATTATTTAGGCGTTGCTGCGGGCAGTGGTATCACGCCAATTTTATCGATTGTGAAGCAAGTTTTATTTGAACAACCTGAAGCTAAATTTACGTTGCTCTATGGCAATCGTTCATGGAAACAAACCATGTTTGCCGAGCAAATTATGGATTTGAAAGATCAGTTTAAAGAACGTTTTCAGCTCATCAATATTTTTTCTCGTGAGTTCAACGACAGTGAACTAATGAATGGTCGTATTGATGAAGAAAAGCTTAAACAACTTTTTGATTTTGATGTGCTTGAAACAAGTTTTGACCATGTGTTTGCCTGTGGTCCAGACGAAATGATGAATGCCGTAGAAAGTACTTTGCCAAACTATGGTATTGCAAAAGAAAAAATTCACACCGAACGTTTCCACACAGGGCAGGCTCGTAAACGTAGTGCTGAAGCTGATGCAAATCGTAAAGAAGAAAAAGTAAACATCATTTTAGATGGTCGTGAACTGATTGTTTCTGTGGCTCAAGATGATGAAAGTATTCTTGATGCGGCTTTACGTGCAGGTGCTGACTTACCGTATGCCTGTAAAGGTGGGGTATGTGCGACTTGTCGTTGTAAAGTTGTTTCTGGTGAAGTCGATATGTTCCTTAACTATAGTCTTGAAAAAGACGAAGTCGAAAAGGGCTATGTACTTAGCTGTCAAACCTTACCGAAAGGCCCAAATGTTCGTTTGAGTTTTGATGAGTAGAGGCTGTCATGCAAGATTTGATCAAAGCCAGCACGGCAACTGACGGTGTTTTGTTATTAACCCTAAACCGTCCAGAAAAAAGAAATGCTTTAAACAATGCAACATTGCAGTGTTTATGCGAGTTGCTCGAAGAAGCTGAGCACAATGCTCAAGTTAAAGCAGTGGTTTTAACGGGTAACGCTCAATGTTTTGCGGCTGGGGCAGATCTTAGCGAGCTGGCTGCAATGGACGCCGTATCTTTGCAACTCGATATTCGTCCGAAGCTTTGGCAAAAAATTGATGCGTTTAGTAAGCCGCTCATTAGTGCAGTGAATGGCTATGCCTTAGGCGCTGGATTTGAGCTGGTTTTGCATTCAGATATGGTGATTTGCGGTGAAAATGCCCGTTTTGCTTTACCTGAAATTGGCCTTGGTATGTTACCGGGTGCAGGCGGAACACAGCGTTTAGCACGCTTGGTTGGGCAACAACTCACTATGCGGTGGGCCATGACAGGTGAGATGATTTCGGCAAAACAGGCAGAGCAACATGGTATTTGCAGTCAGGTTGTACCGACTGAATTAACTGTTGAATATGCGGTTCAACTTGCAGCCAAAATTGCGAAACAAGCGCCTTTAGCGATTCGCGTGATTAAACAATCAATTAAAAGTATTCATGAAACGACTTTAAGTCAGGGACTCAAGTTTGAACGTCAAAACTTTGTCTGGTTGGCGGCTACAAAAGATCGAAACGAAGGGATTAATGCTTTCTTTGAGAAAAGAAAGCCAGTGTTTAGAGGTGAGTGATGGACTATCAAAATATTATTGCTGAAGAAAAAAATGGTGTTGGCTACCTAACATTTAACCGCCCAAAAGCACTGAATAGCTTTAACGTTGATATGCACCGTGAAGTGGCTGAGGTTTTAAACCAGTGGACCAAAAATCCAGATGTTCGCTGTGTTGTGATTAGTGGCGAAGGTCGTGGCTTTTGTGCAGGGCAAGATTTAGGTGACCGTGTAGTTGACCCAAATGCTGAAGCTCCAGATTTAGGATATTCCATTGAAACTTACTATAACCCGCTCATTAAAACGATTGTAAATATGCCAAAACCTGTGATTTGCGCTGTAAATGGTGTGGCAGCAGGTGCAGGGGCAAATATTGCACTGGCGTGTGACTTGGTGATTGCAGCTAAATCGGCAAACTTTGTACAAGCATTTTGCCGCTTAGGTTTGGTTCCCGACTCTGCAGGTACATGGTTTTTACCACGTGCTGTAGGTCATGCACGTGCTATGGGTTTGACTTTATTAGGTGACAAGCTCCCAGCAGAAACCGCAAAAGAATGGGGCATGATTTGGGATGTGGTTGAAGATGCCGAGCTTAAAGCAAAAGTCACTGAACTCGCTGAACGTTTAGCGAAACAGCCTACGTTTGGTCTATCTCTCATTAAAAAAGCCATTCATCAATCAAGCAATAACACCTTTGATGAGCAAATGCTGTTAGAGCGTGATTTACAACGTATTGCTGGACGCTCGGAAGATTATCGTGAAGGTGTTCAAGCCTTTATGAATAAACGTGAACCAAATTTTAAAGGGCGCTAAGCATGACAGATTTAGATTTATCTCGTGCGCGAATTGCCGTCATTGGTTCTGGCACCATGGGCATCGGCATTGCCCAGTTAGCCATCGTCAATGGGCACTCGACCATTTTGTATGATCTTGACGCTCAAAAAGCGCAACAAGCCGCTCACGGCTTAGAGCAGACGTTTAAAAAGCTGGTTGAAAAGAGCAAGCTCACACAGCAGCAAGCTGAAGAAGCATTAGCGCGTTTAACTGTAGTGAATCAAATTGAAGCGTTGCACAATGCTGACTTGGTCATTGAAGCGGTGGTTGAGAAAAAAGAAGTTAAACAATCTTTATTTAAACAACTCGCTGAAATTTGTAGCACGCAAACTATTTTTGCAAGCAATACATCTTCAATTTCAGTGACTGCAATTTCGGCGGGCATTGCTCACCCTGAGCGCGTGGTGGGATTACACTTTTTTAACCCTGCGCCAGTCATGAAACTGGTTGAAATTGTACAAGGCTTAAAAACACCTAACAGCTTATGTTTGGCTTTAAAAAACTTGATGCTCGGCTGGAAAAAAATTCCAGTACTCACCAAGTCGACTCCTGGATTTATTGTTAACCGAATTGCACGTCCGTTTTATGCAGAAGGTTTTAGAGCACTGCAAGAACAAGTCACCAGCTATGACCAGCTAGACTATGCGTTAAAGCAGTGTGGCGGTTTCGCGATGGGGCCGTGTGAACTCACAGACCTCATTGGTCAAGACGTTAACTTTTCAGTGACCCAAAGCGTTTATCAAGAATTTTTTTACGAGCCACGCTACCGTCCAAGCCTCATTCAAAAAGAATTAGTCGATGCGGGCGCTTGGGGCCGTAAATCAAAACAGGGCTTTTATAGCTATAACGAAAAAAATCAGTACGAGACATTTCAGCCTAAAGCTATGACTGCCAAGCCAGTCGATGCCCATATTCAGCTAAAAGGTGCTTGGTCTCAGCTACCTGCTTTTCTAGCGCGTTTAGGTTTAAAAAGCGGATCTGCGAGTGATGACAATATTCTTCAAATTGATGATATCGATTTACGCTTAAGCCAAGGTGAATCAGCCAATATTCATTACCTGAGCCGTAAAGTAGTTTTGATGGATTGGCATCATGATTTTGAGCAGGCACAGGCTTTAGTACTCAGTCATAACGAACTGTGTGAAGCAAGTGATCTAGCTAAAGTTGAAGCTTACTTTGCGCAGTTTGGTATTAGCGTGATGTGGATTAAAGACCATCCGGCACTGTTAACCTTACGTACCATCGCTTTACTCATTAATGAAGCATGTGAAGCAAGTTTACATGGTGTTGCGAGTCTGGAAGATATTGATAATGCCATGAAATATGGAGTGAATTATCCTAAGGGTCCTTACCAGTGGTTGACACAAATGGGCGGTGCTTATGTGCTCCAAACCTTAAATAACTTATATGCACTGTATGGAGAGGAAAAATATCGCGCGAGTATCTACCTCAAGCAATATGTAGCAAAAACTCAAAACATTGCTACTCAATATTCACGCGATATGACCGAATTTGCATAATCAGGAGTCAACATGGAAGACGTTTTAATTTGCGATTTTATTCGTACCCCAATTGGACGATATGCAGGTGCCTTAAGTGCAGTACGTGCAGATGATTTAGCTGCATTGCCCATCAAATATTTAAAAGATAAACACCAGAACTTGCCGTGGAATACTGTAGACGAAGTATTTTTAGGATGTGCCAACCAAGCAGGTGAAGACAACCGTAACGTTGCACGTATGGCAACACTCTTGGCAGGCCTACCTGACTCTGTGCCGGCCATGACAGTCAATCGCTTATGTGCTTCGGGCTTAGATGCTGTAGGACTTGCTGCACGCTCAATTAAAGCAGGTGAAGCACAGTTCGTTTTGGCAGGTGGCGTTGAGTCGATGAGCCGTGCGCCATTTGTACAAGCTAAACCGACCGAAGCATTTAGCCGTACACCTGAAATTTATGACACCACCATTGGCTGGCGCTTTGTAAACAAGCAGCTTAAAGCACAATACGGCACCGACAGCATGCCGGAAACAGCCGAAAATGTTGCTGAAAAATATCAAATTAGCCGTGAAGACCAAGATGCTTTTGCATTGCGTAGCCAACAAAAAACGGCTTCTGCACAACAAAACGGTTTTTTTAACGATGAGATTTTGCCTGTCGAGATTGTAGACCGTAAGAAAAACGTGAACGTTGTTAATCGAGACGAACATCCGCGTGAAACGACACTTGAAGCACTCGCAAAACTAAAAGCACCTTTTAGAAAAGAAGGTGGTTCGGTGACTGCCGGAAATGCTTCTGGTGTAAATGATGGTGCAGCGTGTGTGTTAATTACCAACCGTGAATTTGCAAATGCACATGGTTTAAAACCTTTAGCACGAGTGATTGGCATTGCAAGTGCAGGGGTTGAACCCAAATATATGGGTATAGGTCCTGTTCCGGCTGTGCAGAAAATTTTAAAGCAGACAGGTTTAACGCTAGATCAGATGGATGTGATTGAACTGAATGAAGCATTCGCAGCCCAATCTTTGGCTTGTATGCGTGAACTCGGTCTAAAAGATGACGATGAACGCGTTAATCCAAACGGTGGTGCGATTGCGTTAGGGCACCCGCTAGGTATGAGTGGTACACGTTTAGTGATTACCGCAACACGTGAGCTAAAAAAACGAGGTGGACGCTATGCACTTTGCACGATGTGTGTGGGTGTTGGACAAGGCGTCGCACTGATTTTGGAAAATTTAAATTAATTTAGACGGTTTTAAAAATTACATAATGAGGAGATAGGCGATGGACAGCCTTACAACGGATAATGTTGAACAATTAACACTTGCAGAGCTTAGAGAGCTGCAAACTAAACGGTTAAAACAAACCCTGACTTTTGTATATGAAAATAGCCCGGTCTATAAGAAAAAGTTCGACGATGCAGGTGTACATCCTGATGACTTCATCACTTTGGACGATCTGGCGAAGTTTCCATTTACCACCAAACAGGATTTAAGAGACAACTATCCGTTTGGAATGTTTGCCGTGCCGCAAGAGCAAATTGTGCGGTTACATGCGTCATCGGGCACTACGGGTAAACCGACGGTGGTGGGTTATACCCAAAAAGATATTAATACTTGGTCGGACATAGTTGCGCGTTGCTTACGCATGGCGGGTTTAACCGCTAAAGATATGATTCAAGTTGCTTATGGCTATGGACTATTTACAGGTGGTTTAGGTGCACATTATGGCGCTGAGCGCTTAGGTGCGACGGTTATTCCAATGTCTGGCGGGCAAACTGAAAAGCAAGTTCAGCTTATTCAAGACTTTAAACCTACTGCAATTATGGTTACGCCATCGTATTGCGTAAGTATTATTGAAAAGCTTGAACAGCAATTTGGTACTGCACGTAATACGTCTTTAAAAGTCGGTATTTTTGGTGCCGAGCCGTGGACCAACGAACTGCGCCGTGAAATTGAAGAACGCCTCAATATTAAAGCACTCGATATTTATGGTTTGTCTGAAGTGATGGGACCGGGCGTTGCGATGCAGTGCTTAGGGGAGGGCGAAGGGCTAACCATTTGGGAAGATCATTTCTACCCAGAAATTATTAACCCTGAAACGGGTGAAGTCTGTAAAGATGGCGAACTTGGCGAGTTAGTCTTTACCACCATTACCAAAGAAGGCTTGCCGATTATTCGTTACCGTACTCGTGATTTGACCCGTTTACTCGCTGGAGAAAATCTGGCGATGCGTAAAATGGATAAAATTGTGGGCCGTAGTGATGACATGCTGATTATTCGCGGCGTGAACGTTTTCCCGACCCAAATTGAAGAGCAAATTTTGCAAGTTCCGAATTTAGTTCCAAATTATGAAATTTTGGTGACTAAAAAAGGGCATATGGATACTTTGCATATTCGTACAGAGATGTGTCATAACTGTACTATACAGGCCAATCAACTTGCTCAGGAGTTGATGAAACGTATTAAAACCATGATTGGGATTAGCGTTACTGTAGAAGTTGTTACAGAAGCGACCTTACCTCGTTCGGAAGGTAAGGCAAAGCGGGTAATCGATATGCGTCAGATTGCTTAACATCAAAATCATTCAGGGTATAGAATCTATACCCTGAAACTAAACGCCAAGACATGAGTATGAGTGCAAAAATACAGCAAATAATTGATTCTGTTGTAAAGAATGAAACCTTAAGTGGAACTTCGCTTATTTCGACAATTTTTGGAGATTCAGTACTTCATCGGGGCGGAAACATTAGTCTTGCAAGCCTGATTCAGTTATTAGAGCTGTTTGGTTTTAATGACCGTGCCGTAAGAACCTCTGTTTTTCGTTTAGTTAAAAATGATTGGTTATGTTCCGACAAAATCGGCAGAACCAGTTTTTATCGAATTACCGATTCGAGCCGTTCGACTTATTTACAGGCCGAGCAACGCATTTATAACGACCAGATGAAAGAGTGGGATCATTATTGGGATCTTATTCTGATGTCTAGTCTCGACACTGAAAATAAAGCGTTGCTAAAGAAAGAACTCGAATGGTTAGGATTTGCCAATATTTCGACAAACTTAATGGCATATCCGGGTTGTAACCGTATTGAACTGCAACGGTTGTTGGTTGACTTAAATATGAGTGAGCAAGTGGTGGTGTTTAAAGCCGAAACCTTGCAGCTCTTTAATAATTCGGTCGATACCATTGGTCGTATGCTCAGAACCAATTGGCCAATTGATGAATTACGCCAAAGATATCTACAGTTTCTCGATATTTTTAGAGAAATTGGCGTGTTGCTGATGCAGGAAAATGAACAACTCGAACCTGTGCAGGCCTTTCAAATTCGAACTTTGCTCATTCATTATTATCGACGGATTTTATTGAAAGACCCTGCATTACCGCTTGAGTTGTTGCCAACTGATTGGCCCGCAATTAGTGCACGAACTTTATCAATGAATATTTATAAAAAAGTATTTGAACCAGCCGATGAATACTTCTTGTCTGTTGCTGCAACAGCAGAAGGACCAATGCCAAATGCCACAGCACATTATTGGCGCCGTTTCGGAGGTTTGGTTGCGACAAATGAGAGGTTAAATCATGCCTTGTTATAGTATTGACGGTGTTATTCCAATCGTTAGCCCAGAAGCTTTTGTACACCCAACCGCTGTTTTAATTGGTGATGTGATTATTGAAGCGGGCGTATATGTAGGACCATTTGCCTCATTGCGTGCCGATTTTGGTCGTATCCATATTAAGCAAAATGCCAATATACAAGACAACTGCACCGTACATGGCTTTCCGCAAAGCGTGACTTTAGTTGAGGAAATGGGGCACATTGGGCATGGCACAACTTTACATGGTTGCCGCATTGGAAAAAATGTTTTGGTCGGCATGAACAGCGTAATTTTGGACTATGCCGAAATTGGTGAAAACACCATTATTGGCGCAAATAGTCTGGTCAAAACTAAAGATGTAATTCCGGCAAATGTATTGGCAATGGGTAGTCCGGCCAAGGTTGCGCGTGATTTATCAGAGCAAGAAAAAAAGTGGAAAACCAGAGGCACGCAAGAATACATTGAGCTTGCACAGCGCTGCTTAAACTCAATGCAAGAAGTTCAGCCTTTAAGCTCAGAGTTGGATGACCGCCTAACCTACAAGGACTTTAGTTCTTCAAACTATCAGATTAAGCAAGATAGTGTTTAACGGCTTTTAATCAGTCGATTTCAATACTGATAGATTCATAACATTAAGGAATACTCGCACGAGTAGGGAGACGTTTGTGCAAAAAAATGAAACTACTGCGGTTGATCAATTTGCAGAGCTATTGGGTGTACAAGTGCTGCATCGCAGTTTTGATGAAGCGCGTTGCAAGCTGAATGTGAAAGACGAACACATGAATGCCTTGGGCGGCGTACATGGTGGTGTCATATTTTCTTTAGCAGATATCGCTTTTGCGATGGCTTGTAATGCAGGGGATGCGCCCTATACAGGCTTACAGGCAGATATTCGCTATATGAGCGGTGCGAAAGATAGGGTGCTATTTGCAACGGCAACCAAGGTTGGAAGTAGTAAAAAATTTGCGCATTATGAAGTGTTGATAACAGACGGTTTGAATAATAGAGTCGCTTTATTTACATCTACCTGTTACAGACTGGCGCCGTAGCATTAGATCCAGAGCAGAACTTAATTAAATTAATAAAAGCCCAGTTATATCTTTTTTGAACTATGGTGTGTTATTGAATCCATGACTTTTCCAATGGAAGTTTTTCAAATTGTTCTGCTTGAAGAAATATGCCTTTGCTTGTCTTTCTATCATGAAAATAAAAGTCGATATGGTGAGAAATAAGATCATCAAATTTGAGCTGTTCTTGCCATATATATTTTATTAGATGAAGGTGGTAGTAGAAAAAACTTTCAAAATTATTAAAATCTTTGGATGAACGTAAGTAGCCTCCGATTTTATCCCAAAATTTTTGATCAGGATTCATGTTTGCCATCAATGCGACAAGGTTCATTGAATCAACTTCTTGGATTTTTATATGTTGAAACTCGATATTGATTTCTAAAATCGCATCTTTGGTTGTTTTGCCATTTTGATTAAATTCTTTTGAAATTAATAGGATGGTTGTCATTTCTGAAAAGTGGCAAACACCTTTTAAATTACAATATCTATAGTAGGTATCTTCTAATATCTGATCTAAATTTCTTTTATGTGATGTTTGTGCCATACATTCAATATAAAAACATTCAGCTATTAGGTAGTCGCCTGCTGAAGCAAAGAAGCCAAAAGGAATTTTTCTCAGTTTTTGATAGTTGTCATCTATTTTTAAGATAATATTTTTTTCTTCATTGCCATAATGCAATAAACCTCTTCTGTCTGTTGCTAGAATGGCAAAATCATTTAGGTTAAAAGCTATAACTAAAGACATAATAATTACAAATATTTTTAATATATAATATAATTTAACAAAATATTAAGTATTTGATAAATAGAGAATTTAAAATGGGCGGTAAATTTGTAGTTAGAGCAGGGCAACATAAGTTTGAAAGTGGTGAAAAAATTGTTTCACCTGTGAATATATTGCCTACTGCACCTAATGATTATAGTCGTAAATTTTTTATTCCTCCAAATGCTGAATCAACAGAAAGTAATATTAAAGTTGGCCATCCTACTCATATTTTGGGACTTAGAACCGATGACCATAAACCTATTTTTTCGGAAAATATAAAACCAAATAATTCAGATGAAATCGTTAAAACAAATCGCTTTTATACGGACAAATCAACTAAAGCCATCGTTCATTTGTTTGTAGACTTGCCTGTGATGAATATTCATGAAAGTGATGAAGAAGCAAGGGAGGAAGATTTAAATGGCTGATTTTATAGACGTAAATATTTTAATTCTTGACTCTAATAATAAAAAATTTAAAGGTTTTCCATTTAAAGGGAAATTTTCTAATGAAACTGTGCAAAAACAGAAGATATGTGATGAGAACGGAATTTGTAAATTAACTTTAAAAGTTGGTACGGCTTATCAAATTTCTGTTTTAAAGCCAGATGATAGTTACCAAGAAAAATTAGTCATTAACGCTATGGCAGGTTTAAACAACAGTACTCAAAAAATTGTTCTAGATGACCCAATTAACTCATATTTAGCATCTATCATTTTGACTGCCAAAGATATTAGTACTCCTCCACAAATTGTGCCTAAAGCACAAATCCAAATTAGTTATATGGGAAAAACCAGTATTCGAGATACGGATGATTCGGGTGTTCTTAAACTCAGAATATTGATTGGTGAACCACTACAATATCAACTTGTTGATCCTCTTTCTAAGAAGCCAATGAAAGGTACTCATATAGATGAGACTATCGCTAAAAAAATGAAAAACGAGGTAACAGTAGTTCAACCATCAATCAGAGTTGATGCTAGTTTAGAGCCTGATAAGCCCGATACAACTACGCCTAAACCACCTGTAAGCAATATGACGATTACTATGGCACAAATGAAAAAAATGTTTGAAAGTGCTACGTCTACGAAAATGCAACCAATTTTAGATGAGTTAAATAATAATTTAAAAGAATATAAATTGGATACTAAACTAAGACAAGCTCATTTTATGGCTCAAGTCAGGCAAGAAGTAGGTGCTACATTTAAATTAAGAGAACAAGTAGAGTATATGAGTCCGCCAGTATTAAAAAAGATAGGGTATTATAGGAAGCACCCCAAACAAGCAGATATAGATGGTTGGAAAGGAAAAGGGCATCCCCCTGCAAATGGAGAAATTATTGCTAATCGTATGTATGAAGATCGCTATAGACCAACTAGCCCTTTGGGAAATACAACGCCAGGGGATGGCTGGAAATACTTGGGTCGAGGATTAAAGCAATTAACTGGAAAGTATAATTATAATGATTTAACCGTTATGTATTCTCAAGTTTGGAAAGACGAAAAAAAGGATTTTGTAAAAAATCCTGAGTTATTAGAGCAACCTAAATATGCTGTTCGTTCAGCTATTAGATTTTGGTTAAAATTTAAGTTGTATGATATTGCTGATAAAGGTGCGACTAATATGCAAGTAGATGCTATTACAAAAATTATTAATAAAAGCACAGACTCATATATTGATCGTCAGAAGAATTTTGCAAGAGCTAAAACTATTTTTAATTAAATTGTTAGGATATAGATAGAATGAAAATTATATTTAAGTTTCTCTTACTATTTTTTTTGTATACGGTAAGCATAAAAAACTTGTATGCTCAAGATAAATGTGAACAAAGTCAATCAGTTGACCTGAATGTTTTTAGTAAAAATGATTATAATTTTAAAAGCTTCCGTTGTGATGCAGAAGAAGGAACATTTTTAAAAAATTACTTAGTTGGGTTAAATCAAAATATATTCCTCAATGAATTTGCTGAGTTCGCCGCCAATGAGGAACCAAAAGTTATAGCTGTCAGTATTTATAGCCCTAAGATTAGTAAAAATCCGTTATTAATATCAATTACTTCAGCATATTTTTGCTGTACTCCACAGATTGAAGGCTACTCTTATCAAGTAAATATTTATGAAATAAAAAAGCAAGGTGAAAGGATTGCATTAAAAGATATTACTAAGAAATTATTAAAAGATAATGCTAGCGGATTTGAAGGTAAAACCGATGTAGTAAGTTATTATAAATATAAAAATATTGCTTCAATCAAAAAATGGTTAGATAAAAATTATAAATAGATTAATATTTTTAAATATGGCTTAACTCGTATTTGAAATTTTGTCGACTTTGCTAATGCTGTCTTTTTAATCGCAACTAAGTAATAGAGAAAATTTTTTAAAATGATAGAGTATAAAATGATAGTAATTAAATTAATGATGTTTATTAGTAGCTTTTTTATAGTATCAGCTGGATATACAGGCAGTTCAGTTGATACAGAAAAATTTTGTAAAACTCAAATTACTAAACTGACAGTATATACAAAAAATGATTTTGAACTTTTTAGTAAATCATGTGATTCTGAAAGCAACCCTTTTATTGAAAACACTTTAGTTTCTAAAAATCAAAAACTGTTTTTAAACAAATACAGTATGGATGGTGGGGATAATCCTCAAAAACTAGCTGCGGTTAGTGTGTATAAAAAGAAAAATAGTGAACCTGTTTTAATTACTTTACATACTCAAAAATGGTGTTGCTATCCTTCACCTCAAGGGACTGTTTATTCTGTTGATTTATATAAAATAAAAAAAATAAATAATAATATAAAAATAGATCCAATAACTAATATTTTAGGTGAAAATAGTTCTGGATTAGATGGTATTTCTGATGATTATTTGAGCTTTAGGTTTAAAGATATAGCATCAATTAAAAAATGGTTAGAAGAAAATTATAAATAGCTAGATACTTTAAAATATGACTTTAGTTGCTTTAAAGCTGGGGGGTGCTCTCTATAACTTTAAATAATCCTAAAATAATAGAGAAATTTTTAAAAAATATCAAAAAATTCCTCTATTATTCTATGAGAAAAACATTGCGCAACAGAATTTATAGCAAATTATAGAGAGTGCAAGTGAAAAAATATATATGGATTTTATTTGTATTTTTATCCTTTAATGTATATGCCGATACAAATAAATGTATTAATTTTAAAAAGGATTATAGTCATTATAATAATGAAAATATGTATGATTTGGATGCCTACCTAACTGATTGTCATCAGAAATCAAAAAAAATAGAAACTTTTGGATATTTTGGAGATAGCCCTAAAGTAAATTATTACTTTTTTCAAAAAATAGATGGTGTTAATCGTTTATTTATTTCTACTTATGTTTTAACAGATCAGTATGAAGAAAATCCTAAATACGTATATGAAGATGGTAAGTATAATTTCATGAAAGTATTTGATTGTTATGGCTTTACTTGTAAAACTAATAAAAAGATGACTGATTTTTTTGGCGATGGGGCGAGTTTAGTCGAAGTTAAAAGCTATAAAACAATGTGGAAATATCCTTATTCGCTAGCTAATGATGTAAAAAAAGAATTAAATTCCAATTTTTTTAAAAACTGGTGGAGTAATCAGTTAAAGTCCGGTGTTGTAAAAAATAAAAGTGAAATTTATAGAGAGGCGGGATTAAACTCCGAAAAATCAGGTTATCTTATTCCTGGTGACAAATTTAGTATTTCAGGTGTTTACTCTAGATGGCTAAATATTTCTTATGTTAATAAGAATCACAAAACCACAACTGGTTGGATTCGTTGTGAAGATACGAATATTTGTAGTTGATTCTTATGAAAAAAACATTACTTAGTTTAATTGTAGTTTCATATAGCTTCTTTGCTGTAGCACCAGTTTATGCTGAAACTATATTTCAATGTACTACAAAAAATAATAAAGTAATAAAGGTCTTTGATGCGGATAAGACTATTCAATATTCTTTTGGCAAATCGCTGAAAACGCCTGAAATAGCATTGTCTATTCCCCGCAATAAAGTAACGACCTATCAATGGGCTGGCATAGGTCGTGATGAAAATTACTCAATTCAAATCCCAAATGGCAAGATCGTCTATGAGGTTTTTCATAGCTTTGATAGAGGCACACGTAAAAACTCAGCCGGTATTAATGTAATGCAAGAAGATGAACAGCTTGCAACTGTAAATTGTGATATGCGCAAGCCTATTATCAATAAATTAGAAGGCATTAAACTTCGATCAGAGTTATAACTTGACTATAAAAGGGAGGAACTTTTATTTCTAAGTTTTTAGCATTTTCTATTTTTTGCCAAAACCAATTCCTGACTTTCATTGTAAAAAGTTAAGGTATAGCTTTTTAAAGTTTTCCCATTCGAACTGATACAAAATTCTCCTGTAACTGGAACTTTCCATTCTGATCCAACATTGTTTGCCAAGCCAATCCACGCGTGTCCATTAAAAATAAATACTCGTTTATTTTCTATATAAAAGTCTTTGGCCGTAAGTTTTTAAATAGTAGAACTTTTTTCTGTATTAAAAAAACTCTGCAAAAAGCAGAGTATATGTTTTATATAATTATTTTTAGATTAAAAAATAGATAAAGTGAAATAGAGAGTATATGAAAACTCTTTTAAAGTAAGATTTTATCTACTTTTCGTAAACTAAAGTATAAAATTACTAATGAAATTAAGTTAATTAAGCAATTAAATAAAAATACATATCTTGATCCAAAAAAATCTACTATTAATCCTCCTGATAATGCACCTAATGGCATTACTCCATAAATTAACGTTCTAGCAGCGCCTATTAACTTACCCATGACTTCGGGTGGTACTATTTTTTGGCGATAAGTAGCTGAATATATATTAAACAAACCAAGACAAAGTCCCCATAGGAAATATCCAATTGAAATTAATGTAGATGTTATCCAAATAGGGCCTCTTGCAAATGACATAATTATAGATCCAATTATCATAAGTATAATTGAGAAAAGCATTAGAAACTTTACACTAAAAAAATTATAAAGCCACCTAGCTGAAATATTTCCAACTAATGATCCAATGCCACTAAAAATTAATAAAGAGGAAGCTACTAATGTATTAAATCCAAATAATTTTAGAGTTATTATGAAATATACAGATTGTACAGCCATAAATGCAAAATTTGATATCGTACCGACAAGTATTATACCCATTAAAACAGGTCTTGCTAAAAGTTCATGAAATCCATCAAAAAAAGATTCTTTTTGGTTGGAAATATTACTTCTCCTATCTTTAGCTTCTATAGGTAACTTGGCTATAAATATAGCGGATAGGAAAAAAGTTGCTGCATTAATTAATAATGAGGATGTTGCCCCTATAATATTAATAATAAAGCCTGCTACTCCTGGACCACTAATTTCACCTACAGAGGAAATGACCTGTAGATTGGCGTTGGCAGAAAGGCGCTTATCGGGGGGGATGACTATTGGAAATAATGAAGAAAGAGATAACTCAAAAAATATCCTAGCGATTCCAATTAAAAAAGCTATTAATATAAGAAATGGAATGTTTATGAAATAAAAGGTATATAAAATGGGTATTGATAAAACTAAAATGAATCTAGTTAATTCAGCATATATTGCTATAAATTTTCTATCTGAGCGGTCAACAAAAGATCCTATACTGATACTAAATAGCAAATTAGGTAAGTAGCGTGCAGTAGATATTAAACTCACCTCTATTGCAGACGCATGTAATAAATGAATTGCTATGATAGGAAGTGCTATATTGTGAATAGCAATGCCTATGATAGCAATAGATTGAGAGGACCAAATAATTCTAAATACTTTGAGGGTCCATGCAGAATTAGAACTGATTTTTATAAACAAATTAAAAGTCCTTTTTTATTTTTGTTATATCTAGTTTATTAAGCGTCAATTTTGTACTTTTTAATACGGGAAAAAACCATGCAATTTCTTCACCTTTTTCTATGGTAATTTTTGTATTAATAGGCGGGAGTCTAACTATGATATTAAGATATGTATAATTGTATAAATCATTGTCTATGTAAGTTTGTCTGGTTTGATTACCGTGTTCAATACCAGCCATTACTTCAAATTGATTATTTGTAAGACATGCATTTGGAATTGGTCCTTGATAAAGATAATAGTCTGAAGGAAAAAAAACTATAATACCTGTTTGTATTTTTACGTATTCAGAACCAGAAATCCAACTAGCTATAAGACCTGAATCACTATTTGGCCACTCATCTCCTTGAATACAAGCTTTTCCAAAAGCAGATTTTTTTTCATAAAATATTCTTTCTTTTAAAGGCGTTTCATTTCTCTCTAAAATAACAGTTCCAGGGCAGCGGACACTAAAACCATAATTAGCTATGATTGCTATAGGAATACAATCATAAGGATGAACTTCTCTACCAAGGTCAACTGCACGTGGCAAATCATCTTCTTTTTTTTGTAATCTATTTGCATATGCAAGTTTAATTTTACTGGGCGGATAGGCCCCCATTTCTTTTGATTCAAGGCAATCAAATGCCCATAATATTTCAGGCATTTCATTTCCCCTTCATATTTTCTCTAAAGCTAGATGAGCGATAGTTAAATGCAAAGGCTTCCCGAGCTGGAAGAGTATTCTTTTGTCCACTACGGTGAATAGCATAAGCATGATGTACTATGCAGTCTCCTTTTTTTAGAATTACCGGTTCAAAGGTATATTCTGAAGAATCTTTAAGCTCCATTCCAAAATCACGCGCATCAGATTTTACATGAGGTAATAATTCCATTAAATTATTTGTTTTTGCATATTCTAGTGCGCCATCGCCTAAATTAATATCAGTTAATGGACACCAATATGTTATAGCCATTTCATCATCAAAATGGCTTTGATAAAAAATTTGATCTTGGTGTGCAGGGGTAGGATATGCGCCTAATTTAGGTTTACAGAAATATTCACAATGTATAGGAATTACAGATTTACTTAATAACTTTTCAGAGACATTCATTATTTCTTTATCTCTAGATAAATCAAAAAGAAATTCACTCTTAGAAAATAGTGAATTAATCACTAAAAAATTGCCTTCTTCATCTGTTATAGAATTTGATTGAATACCAAATTCTAAGTCTTTTTTAATTAATATAGCTTCTTCAGTTAAAGTGACAACTAGATTGCTAGATAAAAAATTAGGCAAAATTACCCAACCTCTAGAAAGGAGTGTTTTAGAATAAAATTTTAAATCATTATCACTGTAAAAATTATTAAAAAGCATTTTGTAACCCTTTGTCTAATGGTGGAATATAGAGAGTAGGTCTATTGTTTAGTAAAATTTCATTACTAGTAATATCTTGAATCTTAATTTTCTTTATGTCTGATATTTCTAAAATTTGTGTTGCAGAATGTATAATATAAACTTCATGTTCTTCAGGATAAAATTTAATTAAATGTTCTTTTAAAGGGGTTAAGGCAGAGCCATTAATTTCTCCTAGCATGATTTCTTTATTATTGGTAGTACTTAATTGAAATATTAGAAGTGGTACTTCAGTATTCAAACTCCAATTGTGATTTATTAATGTCGTACTATCAAAAAACTGTAAAGCATACCCATAATCAATTTTAAGATCACACATTAATGTGTCAAAGGAACTTATGCCTGGTAAAATTCTTAACGATAGATTATTTTTTTTTGCTAAATCAAGGGTGTATTCAGATGCACTAACTAAAAATAGAGGATGCCCATGTACTATAAATGATACAGGACCATTATCTTTTGCGGTTTCTATAATAACTTCAGAAATTTTTTTGTATACATCTTGGCGATATAATTCATCTTTATAAAGATAAGCCATATCATGTACTTGAGCAGAGGTGTATGTTTCTTTAAAGTCCTCAATTAAGGATGTATCAGGATTTAAAACAAATATATGTTTTGATATTTGAAGAGCCTGTTTTGTTTCTTCTGTAAGATGAAGAGAACCTAAAATCCCTGATCCTAATAGATATATATTTGTAGCCAAATTATAATTCCTTCTTTTAATTGTACTTTGAAAGAGATTTAGTGTTCTCTTTCAAAGTATAGTTTTAGGTTAATTATGATGTTATGCAACTTCTTCTAATTTCAGATTTTCTATTATTTTGAATCCGTTATCTCTTAGGAAGCCGCGGAATGGACGTACATCAATACCCCATTCTTCTAGTGCTACACGCCGCATAGTCGAAATAACACTAATTTCCTCCTCGGTTAATCCTGAGTTTTTTAATGCCTCCTTTGGATTCTCAGTTAATAGTTCACGAAATTTAATATCTTTTACTGCTTGCTGAAGAATATTTTCTATTCGAATTTTTCCTTCGCTTGTAAGTGGCTTAACATGTAGTGACATGGTTAGTCTCCTTTATATATTAGTTTTATGTTGTACCGCCTTAATCAAAAAGCAAAAGTCATACCAGATAATATTAAAAATTATTAATTGCTTGAATTTTAAATTTAAAAATATTTTTTATATAATGATAATTAAATAAAAATGTATAGATTATAATTCAACATGATCCATGGAGATGCATTCTAGTGGTTTAATCAAATCTGTGCCTCTAGTTAGTGCATATTGATGAAAGAGGAATAATCTGTCTATTGTTATGGATTGTAATTTTCTAGCATTTTAATTTTTTATAAATCTTAGAATGCTGAAAGCTTATTGAAATAATTAAGTAAATTATTATTTTAAAATAATATTTCTGTAAATAAACTTTATTAATTCTAGTGTGGATATTTTTTAATACTGTTCTCATCCTCAATGTATTTGTTAGAAAATATTTTTAATCCAATATTGCTTAAGTATATTGCTATTTATAAAGAAGATCTTCCTTAATGCGATGTTCAAAAATTAAGACTTGGTTTTCCAGTGTATTTATTCTCTTTTACCCATTCTTTAGCATTTTCTAGAATGATTTAATTGACCATTGAATTCTTGTTGTACATCTCATAAGGATATTTTCATTTCATTATTTACTTTTTTATATTTGGAACTTACCTATTGAAAATTAATATTTTTAGATAAATTCTATTCCTCTATAACGCCCCACTTAACAATAACTCCCTCATTATTTAGCCTTACTTTTTTAATGATTTAATTTAAAGCAAATGTCATTTTGTGTGCTTGACTGCTAAAGGGCAGAGCACTATCCTTTGCCTGCTGGCCTACATTGCCAGTCGGTCGTCGCGGACCGCAGTAAGAGCACATCAGAGTTATTCCGTCTGAGGGATAGTCTTATGTGTTACTCCTAGTCTCCTCCCGTTGCGGTAGGACGGGAGTGGGACACCTTCGGGTGTGCTGGAGTCTTACCCAGTCCGCGAACCCTCTTCCGTTCTGCCACCATAATTCCTATTCATGTTGGCAGAACTCCCAATAAAAAGGAGTTGGCTTTGCACATCCATTATTTCTTGGCAACCTTTGCCAAAAGCTATAACGACACAGCTTAAAAATTAAAGCAGCTTGATTTCCCTAAGGTTTTCAGGCTTTAAGTCTTTTTTAATTAAAACTTAGCAACAACAAACTTGAGATGTGCCAAGCACAGTCTTTACGGCTTTGCTGTGCCTTTTTTTCTCCCAGAAAGGGCACAGGTTTTTTATCTCATTTAGAAACAACAAGAATTTATAACGGAAAAACTATGCCAAATTTAGTTCTCTCAACACGTGCTTTAGAAGTTGTAAAAAAAGGGACTAGTCTGTTTCATCACGATGGGTTTCCTATGGTGGGCGTCGACAAAATTATGCGAGAAGCAGGAGTGGCAAAAATGACGTTTTATAGTTATTTTCACTCTAAGCAACGCTTCGTTGAAATCTGTCTAATTGTGCAAAAAGAACGGTTAAAAGAAAAAGTGGTTTCAATTGCTGAGTACGACCAAGGCACAAGTGTGATAGATAAACTCAAAAAACTTTATTATTTACATACTGATTTAGAAGGACCGTATTACTTAATATTTAAAGCCATTTTTGAAACTAAAAATAATTATCCAAATGCCTATCAAACCGCAGTGAGATATCGAACATGGCTCACCAATGAAATCTATAGCCAGCTTATAAAACTAAAAACCGATGCGACTTTTCAGGATGCCAAACTATTTTTATATATGATTGAAGGCGCAATTATTCAGCATCTAAGCTCAGATGGGGTAGATGATCGGGAAAAGGTGATGGATTGTTTTTTGTGCAGTTTAGCTAGTTAATGTAATTTGAGGCCTCAGAATGCGCTAGACAATCGATAAAATTAAAAGCCAATTTGTCACCATATCTACGGATGTGGTTTTTTTATGTTTTTAATACATTTACTTTATTACTTAATCAGATAAATACTGAGTTGATAACAAAAAATATTAGACCGGTCGTCTATAGATCTATATAGTTAGGCCTCACTTTGTTGGCCTTCTAGTTTAAAAGAGAAAATTAATGTCTATTATTCTTCATCATTTAAATGCTTCACGCTCATTTCGCATTCTGTGGTTACTTGAAGAAATTAATCAACCTTATGAATTAAAAAGTTATTTTCGAGATAAAACTACAAATCTTGCACCTCAAGAATTAAAAAATATTCATCCTTTAGGAAAATCACCTGTGATTGAGTTCAATGGAAAAGTAATTGCTGAATCAGGTGCCATTGTAGAAATTTTGATTGAAAAGTTTGCTCCTCAACTTATGCCCGCGAAAGATTCAGACAGTTATCTTGATTATTTACAATGGGTTCATTTTTCAGAAAGTTCGGCTATGGTTCCATATTTATTAAATATTTTTAATTCGATTGAGTTAAAAAATGGCACTCAATTAAAGTTCTTGGATCAATATGCGCATGCTGAGTTGGATAAAGTATTTTCATATTTAGATCAACAATTAGTAGGCAAAAAATTCTTAGTAGACAATTGCTTAACGGGTGCCGATTTTATGATTGGTTTCGTAGTCTATGGTCTAATTAATTCTTTAAATATTCGATCAAAATATCTCAATATTGAGCAATATGTAAAAGGTCTAGAAAACTTAGAAAGCTGGAAAAAAGCCATGTCTATTGAACAAAATCTTCCTCAACAGACCAATGCCTAAAATTGCTGTAAGTAATTTTTTCAATATTGTTTAGCTGCTCAATTGGCTCGTATTCGTTCTTTCATGAGTTCTGGCAAGCCAGTAAGTTAACGACTTCGTTGTTTTAAAATTATGAGTCGAAACTCTTGCACCTCTAATTGATGACAAGAGTTTCTGAGTCTATTTAAATCACATTTCTAAGTTCATTGGCCGTGTTGCGCAGCAATGGCAAGATTTGCTGAACCAAATAATCTTCTTGTACACGGTTGGTTTGAGACATGCAGTTAAGCGCTGCCACGGCTTGACCTTGTGCATTAAAAACGGGCACCGCAATTGCAATCACACCAAGTTCATGTTCTTCTTTAGAAAGACAATAATCCGATAACGAAATGCCTTTAAGCACTTCAAAAAACTTTGACTCATCTACAATGGTAAAAGGGGTTAAGCGTTTTAAGCCATAGGTTTTTACCCATGCGTGCTGAGCTTCTTCAGACAGTGCCGCAAGTAACACTTTGCCTGTCGAAGTTGCATGGGCGGGGAGTCGATTTCCTAAATGCATGCCATAAGGGCTAACACGTAAATTATCTTGCTGCGGTAAATAACTACGGGCAATCGGTACGACTTCATTATCGTCCAGAACTACAATCGAAAAAGTAAGCGATGTCTGCGCGCACAAAAGATTTAAAAATGATTGAGCAACTTTAGGCAAATGCGCAGAGCTTAAATAAGAACTTGAAAAGCGCAGCACGCGATGGGTGAGCCAAAAGTAATGTTCATCTGTTTCTAAATAGCCTAAATATTTTAAAGTTTTTAGATAACGCCTTGCCGCCGTACGACTAATACCGGTTCGTTCGGCAACTTGAGTGACATTGAGCCGTTGGCGATCTGTTCCAAAGGCTTCCAGTAAAGCTAAGCCTTTTGCTAATCCTGCAATGTAGTCTTCTTGACGAATTTTCTCATGCGAGTTCGGGTGCTCTAAAAAAGCATCGAGAGAAGGCATCCTTTCATTCCTGTTATTTTGGTTGTTTCTGTCCGCTATTCGGACAAACTAAATGATAAACGGTTATTTTCGTCTTGGATACATAGTGCATAAAACTTAAAGCCAGTAATTTAAAAGTCAGGATGAAACAAGGATGAAGTTATGGATATTTTAAAGACACAGGTTGCAATTATTGGTTCTGGACCAGCAGGGTTATTGCTTGGGCAACTTTTATATAAAGCTGGTATCGACCATATTATTGTTGAGCAACGTAGTGCTGAATATGTGGCTTCACGGATTCGTGCAGGAATTTTAGAGCAAGTTTCGGTCGATTTACTGAAACAAGCAGGTGTTGACCAAAATTTAAAAGACAAAGGATTACCGCATTCAGGCATTGAAATCTTAACCAATGGTGTAAAACATCGGGTTGACTTGGCTGCACTAACGGGTGGAAAACAAGTGACCGTATATGGTCAGACCGAAGTTACCAAAGATTTAATGACTGCGCGTGAAGCAGCGCAGCTTACTTCATTTTATGAAGCTCAAAATGTACAAGTGAAAGATTTTTACACTGCACCAAAAGTTGAGTTTGATTACCAAGGTAAAGCCTTTCAAATTGAGTGTGACTTTATAGCAGGTTGTGATGGCTACCATGGTGTCTGCCGTGCCAGCGTACCTGAAGATAAAATTAAGACCTTTGAAAAAGTTTATCCTTTTGGCTGGTTAGGGGTATTGGCAGATGTTCCACCAGTAGCCGATGAACTGATTTACGTACAGTCAGAACGTGGATTTGCTTTATGCAGTATGCGTTCAGAAACGCGTAGCCGTTATTATTTACAAGTCCCTTTAACCGATCACGTAGAAGACTGGTCAGATGAAAAGTTTTGGGATGAATTAAAACTTCGCTTAGACCCTGAAAGTCGTGAAAAGCTAGTAACTGGGGCCTCTATTGAAAAAAGTATTGCGCCGTTACGTAGCTTTGTGACCGAGCCAATGCGCTTCGGCAAACTATTTCTAGCAGGTGATGCTGCGCATATTGTTCCACCAACAGGAGCAAAAGGCCTCAATCTCGCGGCTTCCGATATCGCTTATTTATCAAGCGCACTTATTCAATATTATGTAGAAGGTTCAGAACAGGGTATTGATGAATATTCTGAAAAATGCCTACAACGTGTATGGAAAGCAGAGCGTTTTTCTTGGTGGATGACTCATTTATTGCATCGCTTTGAAACTGAAAGTGAGTTTGATCATAAGATTAAACAAGCCGAACTAAGTTATGTGCTCGGGTCTATTGCAGGTAGAACAACATTGGCTGAAAACTATGTCGGTTTGCCTTATGAGATTAAGCAAATTGATAGTTTTAAGCACGCCAGTTGATTTTCTAAGTAATCAGAGAACCTGCTTTAAAGCGGGTTCTTTTATTTTAAAGCGATTAAAAATACCAAATACATCTTCATCTTTTTAAGCTTAGCTCCCTTGGGAGCTAAGCTTACCTAAAAAATTAAAATGAAGAGTAATAAACTCTACATATGTGGAAATAAGGAATAATTTTGAGTAGTAAACTCCTTATTTCCTGCTAACGATCTAAAACATCTGTTTGATCGTTAGAACCATCACCATATAGGCACATGGCCTATATGGTATTTTGTGATGGATCTCTTTACGACTTTTGTGGGTCATATAATTTTTCTTTAATGAATAGGGCAGGTATCACACCACAAATCAGGTAGGCAGCCCCCATGACCAAAAAACCTAGGCCAATAGAACCGCCCGATGCTAAAAAGCCAATCGTTGCGGGTGCCAACGCAGCGCCTAAACGTCCCACATTATAAGCACCACCAATGGCTGTACCGCGGATGGCTGTTGCAAAGCTTTCGGTCATATAGGTTGCATTTACGCCGTAAGGAATACCGTATAAGAAACCGAAGGTGACGAGTAAATATAAAATGTTGCTTGGTGAGTTATAAAAAACAATAAGCGGTAAGAAAATAGCAGTGCCGATTGCACCAAAGGCATAGGTAAAACGACGTCCTAGTTTGTCTGCCATCATGCCGGCAAGAACTTTACCTAAAATCATCGCGGTATATGTACCCACCATATAGGCAGTCATTTCTTTAAACTTCATACCCAATTCACTTTCTAGATATGATGGCATCCAGTTATTTACGCCATAGTAGCCAAACTGTAAGAAGCCCGCTGTTAACGCCCATAAGATAAACATATTTCGGTTTCGTTTATCTTGAAAAATAAGCTTAAATGCTGATGTTTTTTCATTATTTTGCGTAAGGCTAGTTTGCTGTAGTCGAGCCTGTTGCCATGCTTGTGGTTCTGGTACAAAAATATGCATTAAAATAGCAATAATGACCGGAATAATCGCAACATAAAACAGCACACGCCAGCCATGATCTGGAATAATCCAGCCTGCAAGCAAAGTCGCAACAATATAGCCAACGGTCCAGCCAGCTTGTAGCGTGCCTAGTACAGTTGTGCGGAAACGTGTTGGTACATATTCGGCCATGAGGGTATTACAGGCAATATAAAGTGAACCCAAACCAAGTGATGCAAAAAATCTTAAAATACCAAATTGAAAAAAGCTCTGAGTAAAGCCTAAGCCACAGGTGAGGAGTGAGAAAATTAAAATAGAAATAACAACAATGCGGACGCGACCAAATTTATCGCACGCCCATCCCCCAAAAATTCCACCAACAGCCATTCCTGCCAATGTAAAACTGCCAAGCATACCTGCTTGTACTGAACTTAATCCAAAATCTGCCTTAATACTATTTAAGCTATAAGACAGCAGCATCAAATCTGCACCATCAACCAATAACGCTAAAAATGCAAAAATAAATGCTATTTTCCACGTATGAGGCTGTATACGAGAAAGACCTTCTTTGTAATTTGTAGCCATAATCCATTACCTACATTTGATTGAAAGCACTCCAAGTCGTTTTGAAGTGCTTTAAATTTGATTAAGAAGCCGCGCGAATCATGTTTCGGGCAATAATCATTTGTTGAATTTGAGTGGTCCCTTCATAGAGGCGGAACAAACGAACATCTCGATAAAAACGTTCAATTGCATATTCACTGATGTAACCTGCACCGCCATGAATTTGTACGCAGCGATCTGCAACTCGACCACACATTTCGGTTGCAAACATTTTTGCGCAGGAAGCTTCAGTGCTGACGTTTTGTCCTGCATCACGTAGGCGTGCAGCATCTAAAACCATGCATCTAGCTGCATAAATCTCGGCTTTGGAGTCGGCGAGCATGGCTTGAATAAGTTGGAATTCGGCAATCGGTTGCCCAAATTGCTTACGTTCGATGGCGTACTTTAAAGAATCGTCTAGCATTCGGGCTGCTGCTCCGACGCTCAAAGCCGCAATATGCAAACGACCTTTATCCAGCACTTTCATGGCGGTTTTAAAACCAACGCCTTCAACTCCACCAATGAGTGCTGAAGCAGGAATACGACAATTTTCAAAAATCACATCACAAGTGTGAGCGCCTTTTTGCCCCATTTTTTTATCGCGTTTGCCAAGAGAAATACCCGGAGTTTGGCTGTCGACAATAAAAGCAGAAATACCACCAGCACCCTTAATATCAGAACTTGTGCGTGCCATTACTGTAAATACGCCAGCGTGAGGAGCATTGGTAATAAAGCGTTTTGTGCCATTTAAAATGTAAAAGTCACCCTCTTTTACTGCACTAGTCTTTAAAGAGGCAGCATCAGAGCCTGCATCTGGTTCGGTTAAGCAAAAAGAACTGATCACTTCACCACGTGCTAAACGTGGCAAGAAAAATGATTTTTGTGCTTCAGTACCGTCAATAATCAGGCCACTTGAACCAATGCCATTATTGGTACCAATAAGAGAGCGAAAAGCAGGAGAGGTACGACCTAATTCAAAAGCCACATAGACCTCTTCTTCCATTGTCAGTCCAAGGCCTTCGTACTCTTCTGGAATGGTTAAACCAAATAAGCCGAGAGCTTTCATCTGTTCAGCGATATCTTGAGGAATTTCATCCGTTTCAGCGACTTCATTCTCATGAGGAATTAATACACCTTCAACAAATTGTCGAATCATATCAACAAGTTGATTTAAGGTTTCCTGATCTCGAATCATAGTCTCATCCTTTTACTACATGCAGAAAACATCAATGTGATGTTCGTAAAATCACCAATATTTGAAGCGATAGTAATCAATGAATGAGCGCAAAACAATATATTTTGAAAATTAATTTCGCAATGCGGTACTTTGTTATTGATTTATCTTTAGCTAATTTATTGATTTATTTAAGCTATATTTTCTTATAAAAAATCATTATTTCTAGTGGAAAATTATAGTTTGATTTTTAAAAAGACCTGTGTATATTAAAAATATATATCGCTATGCGAAATTTTAAATGGGTAAGTTTTCCTATAGGAAATAAGTCACAAAATATAGTGGGATGAAGATGGGTGCTTTAAATGGAATTCGGGTGCTTGACTTAAGTCGGGTATTGGCTGGGCCTTGGTGTGGACAGATTCTTGCCGATTTGGGTGCAGAAGTAATCAAAATTGAAAGACCGAAAGTCGGTGACGATACCCGTTCTTGGGGGCCACCTTGGATGAAAGATGACTCAGGGTTTGATACTCAAGAAGCTGCTTATTATCAATCTACTAACCGCAATAAACTGTCTGTTGCTATCGACATTGCGAGTCCTGAGGGCCAAGAATTGATTAAAGCCCTTATTCAAGACACCGATGTCGTGATTGAAAACTACAAAGCGGGTTCTTTGAAAAAATACGGTTTGGACTATGAGTCTTTATCTGCGATTAACCCTAAACTGGTGTATTGCTCAATTACAGGTTTTGGTCAAAATGGCCCAAGAGCAGAAGAGCCCGGTTATGACTTTATTATTCAAGGCATGGGCGGACTCATGTCAGTTACAGGTGAGCGTGATGATTTGCGGGGCGGCGGTCCTCAAAAAGTAGGGGTCGCATTTTCTGATTTAGCTACAGGACTTTATTCTACGATTGCCATACAGGCTGCTTTACTCAACCGCCATGTGACGGGTTTAGGACAATATATTGATATGGCCTTGCTTGATGTCCAAATTGCGACTATGGCAAATCAGGGAATGAATTATCTTTCATCAGGTAACATCCCTAAGCGTTATGGCAATGCACACGCCAATATTGTGCCTTACCAAGTATTTAAAGCTTCTGATCGTGATTTTATTATCGCGTGTGGAAATGACACTCAGTTTATTCAGCTCTGTAGAAGTATTGGTTTACCCGATTTACCAAATGATGCGCGTTTTGCCCGAAATGCAGACCGAATCAAACATCGCGATGAAATTATCGGGATTTTATCAAATCACTTTTTAACAAAAACAGCAGATGAATGGGTAGATGCAATTTATGCCGCTAAAGTTCCGGTCGGTGTGATTAATAACTTGGAACAAGCTTTTCAAGAGCCGCAAGTGATTGCTCGAGAAATGTTAGTCGAGATGAATCACCCGCAACGTGAAAAATTGAAGGTAATTGGTTCGCCAATCAAACTTTCAAGAACACCTGTTGAGTACAAAACAGCTCCTCCGTTGTTGGGGGAACATACACAGGCCGTTTTGGGCCGAGTGGTTTCTCTTGAAAAACTAGCTGAGCTTAAGAAAAAGGGCGTAATTGGGTAAGTAGCTTAAAAGTGGAAGGTTAAAATTAGAAAATAAAATATTTAGCCTTTCGCTTGAAGGGTTTAAATCAAGTTATATTTTAGATGCAGACTAGGACGTTTGCTCTTTTGCTATTTATAGAAAAAATAGATTATAATTTTCGCAGTGCGAAACAAAATATGGATTGGTATAGATATGAATGATGCAGTAGATGCAGAGCAAACAGAAAAATTATTAGCGCCTTTAAGACATGAATTATTACATCCGATTCAAGACATGCAGGATGAAAATGATCGCCAATTTATTACTGCATTAGCCCGTGGTTTAGAGCTATTACGTTGTTTTACCCCAAAACATCAGCATTTAGGAAACCAAGAACTCGCACAAATGACGGGGTTACCTAAGCCAACCATTACTCGTCTAACGCACACTTTGTCTCGTTTGGGTTATATCAAACAAGTACCAAACTCGAGCAAATTTCAACTTTCAGTTGGGGTTCTTGCTTTTGGTTACTCGATGCTTTCTAACGTGTCGATTCGTTCTATTGCTCATCCATATATGAAAAATCTGGCAGACTATGCTGGCGCTGCTGTTGCAATGGCAACACGTGATCGACTGAATATGATTTATCTTGATGTGGTACAAGGTAAAGGAAATATGACCATGCGCCGTCAGGTCGGAACCTATTTACCGATTCATTTAAGTTCGATGGGACGTGCCTGTTTAGCTGCAATGCCTGAAGATGAACGAGAGTTTCTGCTAGATGCGATTCGTAGCAAGCACAAAGAAGACTGGATCAAGATTAATCGTGATTTAGATAAAGCTTTTAAAGACTACCAAGATTTTGGATATTGTTTTTCAATTGGCGAATGGCATAAAGATGTGAATTCAGTCGCAGTTCCACTGATTCATGAACAACATGGTTTACTGGTGTTCAACTGTGGCGGTCCAAGCTTTATTATGAACCGTGAAAAACTTGAAGAAGATATTGCACCACGTCTTTTGCATATGGTGAATAACATTCGTACTGAGATTAGTTAATTGTACTGAATTAAAAAATCGAAAAGGCCAGAAAAGATATTGATTGCTGGCCTTTTTCATAAGTTATATTTCAAATGACGTGCTTATGAAAGTTCGGTTTTCTTTTTTCTTTGAAGGCACTTAGAGCTTCTTTAAATTCTTCACCTTGCAAACAATGAGAAAAAATAGTCGACTCATGATCAATACGATTTAATAGATCATCAATAGGCATATCTCTTAGTAACTTTTTGCTGAGCTGTAAAGCTTGACTTGGCTTATTTGCGAGTTTGGTTGCCGTATCTTCAACAAATTGATCAAGCTCATTTTCTTCGCATACGTTATTTACTAAACCATAATTTTTAGCTTGTTGCGCCGAAAATTTCTCGCCGAGTAAAATAATTTCAGAAGCTCGAGCGAAACCTAATAATCTCGGTAAGATGTAACTAGAACCTGCTTCAGGTACAAGTCCCAAATTCACAAAGGGAAATTGGAAAATAGAGTTTTGGCTTGCATATACAAGGTCACAGTGTAAAAGCATGGTGCTGCCAATGCCAATTGCCACACCATTTACTTTAGCAATAATCGGTTTTGGAAACGTTGCTAAGCTTTTTAAGAAAACAATCGAAGCGGGTGGTTCGGAACTGGTGGTATCTCGTTTTTCAAATGCATTTACATCATTGCCACTGGTAAATGCAGACCCTTCGCCTGTGAGTATAACAACATGAACTTCTTGATTGATTGCTGCCTCATCTAATGCCTGACTGAGTGCAGAATACATTTCATAATTAATCGCATTCTTTTTGGTGGGATTGCTCATTGTTAGTGTGAGTATATTTTTATCTAAATGTTGCTTAATTACACCTATTGTCAATTTATTTTGACTCATATCATCCTGCTGCATCATTCATTCCTTTTGTTTAACTATTTGAAAAATATTTGCTTTATTGTTGATTCAAACCAAATATTTTCAGACAGATCTGAAATTAAGACTTTAAATTAATAAGATGATCCTATCGAAAATAAATTCCGTTATCAATTAATTTGTTTTATATTGTGGTATAAAATTTTGTAATACGAAATTTTAAGCTTTGTAAGTTTAGAAATGTTTACAGGATTTATTGGTAATAAAGTATCTAGACATGCTAAGGAAATCAGAAGCTAGGTATATAAAAAGTGAGTGGAAATAATATGAAGACGAAAATTACAGAATTATTTGAAATCGAGCACCCGATTATTCAAGGTGGTATGCATTATGTCGGTTTTGCGGAGCTTGCTGCTGCGGTTTCAAATGCAGGTGGATTAGGCATTATTACTGGCCTGACTCAGCGTACACCTGAAAATCTGGCAAAAGAAATTGCGCGCTGTCGAGAAATGACTGATAAACCTTTTGGCGTGAATTTAACTTTTTTGCCTACGGTGAATACCCCTGATTATCCGGGTTTTGTAGAGGCAATTATTAAAGGTGGGGTAAAGGTTGTAGAAACAGCGGGGCGTAATCCTGAACAAGTCATGCCATATTTAAAGGCGGCTGGCATTAAAGTTATTCATAAATGTACTTCGGTTCGACATAGCTTAAAAGCACAGCAAATTGGGTGCGATGCAGTTTCTGTAGATGGATTTGAGTGTGGTGGCCACCCTGGTGAGGATGATGTGCCAAATATGATTTTATTGCCTTTAGCAGCTGATGCATTAGAAATTCCATTTGTTGCTTCAGGAGGTATGGCGGATGGACGTTCACTCGCGGCAGCTTTAGCCATGGGGGCAGATGGAATTAATATGGGCACGCGTTTTATTGCAACTCAGGAAGCTCCTGTACATGCAAATGTAAAACAGGCGATATTGAATGCAACCGAACTAGATACGCGTTTAATTATGCGGGCTTTACGAAACACCGAACGTGTCATGAATAATGCGGCCGTAGAAAAAATCGTGGCAAAAGAAAAAGCGCTTGGTGAGAGCATTAAATTTGAAGATATTATTGAAGAAGTTGCTGGCGTCTATCCAAAAGTCATGATTAATGGTGATGTCAATGCGGGCGCATGGTCATGTGGTTTGGTCGCAAGTTTGATTCATGATATTCCGACCTGTGATGAGTTGGTCAGCCGTATTGTCAAAGACGCAGAAGATATTATTCGTGGACGTTTATTAGGGCTTTTATAAAATTTAACTTTAGCTCATAACGTTTATTACGAAATTATTGAAAGTTATTCGTTTAAGATCAGCACAAGCTTGCTAGTTGTGCTGATCTTTTGCATCGGCGATACAATAATAAAGACATAAAACGGCAAAAATTAAACCTAAAATACAGACACCTGTCCAACCAAAATGTTTCCAAGCGTAGCTTCCTGCTGTTGTGCCTAAAGCACCACCCGCAAAGTAACCTGTCATATAAATCGCATTAAACCGTGAGCGTAATTCTTGATTAAGTTTAAATACAATACTTTGGTTGGTGACATGCACAGCAGAAAGAGAAGCGTAGAGAATAAGTAAGGCAATAATGTAAAAAGCGAAATGGTAGGGTAAAAGTGAAAATAATATCCAACTTAAAATTAGCCCGATGCCGCAATAAATCGAAATTTTATGGATATACCCTTGGTCAATAAATTTACCTGAAAAATTGGCAACGAACGTTCCTAAAACACCAACAAAACCGAAAAGACCAATCGTAAAGTCACTAAAAAAATAGGGTGCTGGAGCCAATAGTAATGACATGGTGGTAAAGGTTAAGCTCACGCAAGCAAATGTAAAACCACCAATATAAGTTCTGGTTCTTAAACGTCGATTTTGGATAAAAATTTGTGGAAGTGAGCGGATGGTTTTCGCATAGTTTTCAGATTTGGTGGGTGGGAACAATCCAATACTACGGTGCAAAATAATGGCGATAACCAGTAATAAAAAGCCACTGACCAGATAAATAATATTCCAAGCGAAAAGTGTAGACATCAGCCCTGAAAGAGAACGAGCGAGTAAAACACCCATCATTAGTCCGCTCAGTAAAAAGCCAACCACACGACCACTTTGTTGAATGGGAACCAGACTTGCGGCGAGAGGTAATAGAAGCTGAGCTGAACTGGAAAATAGACCGGTAATGATTGTACCTAGTAAGAGCAGATAAATATTGTGTGAAAAACCACTAATAATTAATCCACTTGCAGCCAGTAACATAAAGGTGAAGAGCAGTTTACGCTTTTCTAAAATGTCTCCTAGTGGCATTAAAAAGAGTAAGCCACAAGCATAGGTAATCTGGGCTAAAGTAGGCACCCACGCTGTAGTTGTTTCGGTTAAATTTAGGCTTACACTAATTGAGTGAATGAGTGGCTGACTAAAATAATTTCCACCTGTACAAATGCCTGCTGCAATAGCCATTAAAATAATGGTTGGGGTATAGAGTGCGTTTTTCATCATGCCTATAGTCATAATGAAAGTGGAACTTTAATCAACACAACCATGACTGTTTTAAGTATGGTTATTAGTGCGTTTCATTCAAGGCATCTTGAATATTGTGCACCATGTGGATTAAACGTGGTCCAATTTCACCTTCAAGTTTTTCGGGATTTAAATGAAAACTTGGTGCACCACAGTTAAAAACATAAAGACCATGTTTGGAGCTGACCAAAGGTACAGCCACCGAGTTCACTTCTTTATGCCACTCGCCTAAAGACAAACAATATCCATAATCTTGATAATCACGGAAAGCTCGCTCTAAAGAGCGTTTTATGGCTGGCCAGTTTTCGGGGTTCTTTTGTTTCAGTGCATCGAGTAGAAAGTTGCGTTCACGTTCAGGAGTCGCAGCCAAGCATGCTCGTCCCATAGAACTGCTATGCAGTGGTAAAGTCGAACCAATTGGACGGCGCATATTTAATGCAGTTTCAATTTGCACTACATCGATATACACCATATTTAATCGGTCACGTGTTGCCATTGCCACAGGGGCCTGAACATACTGACTCAACTCTTCCATATATTGATGAGCAATATTACGAATCGAGATGTTAGATAGTGCTGCGTATCCTAAAGATAAAACACCAATGTCTAACGTGTATTTGGTTGAGTTAGGCAATTGTTTTAAATAACCTAAAGACACAAGCGTATTGGTAATACGTGCAATGGTCGGTTTAGGTAGACCTGTCATTTTTGCTAATTCTTGATTACCAAGCACCTGATTATTTGCAGAAAAGCATCTTAAAAGTTCTAAACCGCGCGCTAAAGAAGCAATAAATTGCGGGTTATTTTCCCGATGTATATGTGAAATAGGATCTAAACGTATCTCATCAAAATTTATTGGTTTTTCAGTTTCCGTGTTTTGAGACATTCGATCCTCAAATATAATTAAAGCAAAATAGTTTTGCCATTATATTTCGCTATGCAAAATAAATCCATTCATCACTGCGCTGTTGTGATGAATGGATATCTGGATCAATGGTTATGAAACGTTTTCAATCACCATTGCAAGACCTTGACCTACACCAATACATAGGCTCACCACTGCATATTTCTTTTTACGGCGAATTAACTCACGAGCTACTGTTAAGCTAAGACGAGCGCCAGATGCACCAAGTGGATGACCAACCGCAATCGCACCACCGTTTGGATTTACGCGTGGGTCATTAAAATCAACATTTAAACCTTTTAAACAAGATAAAACCTGTGAAGCAAAAGCTTCATTAATTTCAATAATATCCATGTCGTCTAAAGTAAGCCCCGCACGCGCAACTGCTTTTTTAATGGCTTCGATCGGGCCTGCACCCATAATGCGTGGCTCAATACCCGCTGCTGCCGCTGACAAGATTTTTGCCATAGGTTTTAGGCTATATTTTTGACCTGCTGCTTCTGAACCAATCAAGAGGGCTGCTGCACCATCATTAATACCTGAGGCATTACCAGCAGTGACCACGCCACCTTCAAAGAGTGGTTTTAACTTTGTGAGTGCTTCAACAGTTGAACTTGGGCGAGGGTGTTCATCTTCTGAAACGAGTTTAGGGGGCAATTTTTTGCCTTGGAAAACCTCAATTGGCGTAATTTCATCGGCAAAGAAACCCTCTTCTTTGGCTTTTTGATATTTAGCTTGTGATTGGGCTGCAAATAAGTCAGCTTGTTCACGACTAATACCAAAATCGGCTGCAACGTTATCGCCTGTTTCAGGCATTGAATGACCGCCGTACTGAGCAATAATTTTTTTATTTGGAAAACGAGAGCCAATGGTGGTGTCATAGATTTTTGCATCACGGCTATAAGCACTTTCCGCTTTACCCATCACGAAGGGTGCACGTGACATACTTTCTACACCACCTGCAATATAGAGTTCACCTTCACCACAAGTAATGGCGCGTGCTGAGTCAATCACAGCACCTAAACCACTAGCACATAGGCGGTTTACTGTCTGGCCCGGCACAGTGACTGGTAATCCCGCAAGTAACAGCGCGTTGCGAGCTACATTACGACTGTCTTCACCTGCTTGGTTGGTGTCACCTAAAATCACATCTTCAATATCAGCACCCGGAATACCAGTTTTTTCTAGTAGTTTTTGAATGACAGTTGCGGCTAAATCATCAGGGCGAATTGAGGCAAGTTCACCTGCATGACGGCCAAATGGACTGCGTAAACCATCATAGATATATGCATTTAACATTGAGAAATTCCTTTTCAAGACTCGTGAGTAAAAGTAAGAGGTAAATCAAGTGCGACACGGCGCTGTAACCACGGGCTAGGGCGGTAACGCGGGTCATGCGTAAGCGCTGTTATACGGTTCAGAATAAGTAAGATTTTTTCACTACCGACTTGATCACCCCATTCAATTGGGCCAAATGGATAGCCTAAGCCAAGACGTACCGCGGCATTAATATCATCTACCGTGGCAACATTTTGCTGGGCAATATCACAGCCTAAATTAATCACCATTGCTAAAACGCGCTGCGCAACAAAGCCAATACTTTCAGCAATCACGCTGACCAGATTTCCATCTAGATTGAAAATAGAGTGAGCAGCCCGACGATATTCAGGTTTTGTAATAAGTGATGGCATTAAGGTTCGATGCTTTGCAATGCCATAAAGCATGTCTATAGCAACAGCCTGCTCAGGATTAACCCCTAGGCGAGTAGCCGCTTGAGTTGTGTCTTCACCATAACAAGCGAGCAAACATAAGCTATCTGTTTGTGGTTCCGGCTGAGTGTCTAAGGCAATATTTTGCTGAGTTAAATAATCTTCAAGCAGTTTTTTATCGTCTAAAAAATCTGCCGCAATCCAAACTTTTGGATATTGTGCTAAACGCTCTACAAACTGAGCAGGTTGTTCACCTGTTTTTGAACCGGTTTCATAATTATAAAAACCTTGATTAACCTTACGTCCAAGTTGCTTGGCATCTAGCATTTGCTTGGTCAGTGGGTTCGGTTTGTAGCGGGCTTCTTCATAGTATTGGTGATAAATCGATTCCATGACTGGATGAGAAACATCAAGGCCAGTTAAGTCCAATAATTCAAAAGGACCCATTCTAAAACCAACGCCGTCACGTAAAATTCGGTCAATTTCACTAATGTTACAAACGTTTTCATTTAAGATTTTGAGTGCTTCGGTTCCATAAGCCCGACCCGCATGATTAATAATAAATCCAGGGGTATCTTTTGCCACAACAGGGCGATGACCAAATGCACGAGACAGATCATTTAAGGCATCAATAATAAGTGGATCAGTTTTTAAACCACGAATCACCTCGACCACTTTCATGAGTGGAACGGGGTTAAAGAAGTGATAACCCACAACACGTTCAGGTTTTTTGCAGTTTGCCGCAATGGCTGTAATAGACAGAGAAGAGGTGTTCGAGGCTAAAATGGCATTTTCTGAAACAACGTCTTCAAGCTGCTGCATTAAGCTTTGTTTTATATCTAGACGTTCAACAATTGCTTCTACAATCAGATCGCAATTTTTTAAATCTTCAATTTGATGAGCGACAATTAAATGGTTATTTGCCGCTGTTGCTTGCTCAGACGTAATCTTATTTTTGTCGACTAACTTTTGAAATGTAGCAGCTAGTTTTTCTTTGGCCTGTTCTGCAGCACCTGCTTTGGCATCATATAAATAAGTGGTATGACCTGACTGCGCAGCAATTTGAGCAATGCCGCTGCCCATAATACCTACACCAATCACAGCCATGCTTTTAATATCATAAGTCATGTCGATCATCCTGATTATTGATCTGTATTTGAAATTAAGCGGATAAATAAGGGTTGGTGATTTAGCTTAAGCATTGTTTATCACCATCAATTGGTAAGATCTGGCCTGAAATAGAACGCCCACTATCTGAGGCTAAAAATAGGCATAAATCTGCGATATGCTTTGGATTGACAAAATATTTGAGCGACTGATTTTTAAGTGCATTTTGTGTGACTTCTTCAAGTGAGGTATGCGCTACGTCAGCACGGGCCTGTAATACATGTTGAACTCGATCACCATCTACCGCACCCGGAAGAATAGCGTTAACCCGAATGTTATCTGCACCGAGTTCCATCGAAAGTGTTTTGGTAAAACCGATCAGCCCCCATTTTGAGGTGGAATAGGCCAGTCGATATGGATAGCCTAAGCGGCCAGCAATAGACGACATATTAATAATCACGCCTTCTTCTGCTTTCTTTAAATAGGGAATAGCTAACTGAGTAATTAAAAAAGTGCTATTCAGGTTTAAATTAATGACCGTATTCCAATCTTCAAAACTTAGCTCATCTGCGGCAACCGTAGGGCCTGAAATGCCTGTGTTATTGACTAAAATATCAATACCACCAAGTTTCTGAACTACTTCACTAAACATCAGTTTAATTTGTTCATGATTAGCTAAATCACATGGGTATATGTGCAGCTTTGGATAATCTTTCTGAAACTGTTCTAGGCTTTTAGCATTAATATCACAAACGAAAACTTCATCATGATTGTTTAAAAATGCTTCGGCAATGCATCGTCCAATCCCTGAACCACCTGCACTAATCAATACTTTTCTGGTCATATTCATTCCTTTTTTATTATGGTTTTAAATTATTTACCTTGGTAAGACGGTTTACGCTTTTCAATAAAAGCTTGAACACCTTCATTTTTATCTTCGGTAGAGAACAGCAGTTGGAATGCTTTACGCTCTAGGGTTAAGCCAGCATTTAATGGAATATCTTCGCTCATCAGTGCAACTTCTTTAATTTGTTGCAGGGCAATAGGAGGCATTTTTGCTAGGCTTTGCGCCATTTGAATCGCAGTTGGAATAGTTTGGTCATCTTCTGTGACTTGTGAAACAAGACCGATGGTATAAGCTTCTTCGGCTTTCACCATGGCACCCGTCATAATCATGCGCATGGCATGGAATTTACCCACAGCACGGAATAAGCGTTGTGTACCACCAGCACCCGGCATTAACCCGACTTTAATTTCCGGTTGACCAAAGGTTGCACCTTTACCTGCAATAATAATGTCAGCGTGCATTGCAAGTTCACAGCCCCCACCCAATGCATAACCATTTACAGCAGCAATCACAGGCTTAGGGCATTGAGCAATCGCATTCCAATAACGTTCCGTATGACGCAATAACATTTCTGTTGAAGTTGCTGTTGCCATTTCTTTTAAATCGGCACCTGCTGCAAAGACTTCTTCACCACCTGTGAGCACAACTGCATTGATCTGATCGTTAAAACTTAATTCGGTAAAAGCTTGTGCTAGTTGTTTACGAACTTCTGTATTCAGTGCATTTTTTGCTTCAGGTCGATTTATTTTTACAATTGCTATTTTTTGAATAGAAAAGTCGACCTCTACGAAATTATTCCCTGTTGATATACTCATTTTTGAATTCCTTGTTTCGCACATCAAAACTATATTCCTTTTATGATGCTTATTTTGGAATTTATTTCAAGTCTTATTTAGTCTGTTCAAACGATAATGAACTACGAAATAAGCTAAGTAATTGATATTACGTAATGGTAATTTTTAAAATTTCGTTTAACGAAATTAATTTTCAAAAAAGCTTGAAATTTGTATTTTCGTTCTCGTACTATGAAACACATCCGCAGTAAACAAGATTTAAAACATGGTATCCAGACAAGCTGGAGATGGCTGATGGGTACGATGGAAATACATAAAAAGGGAGATCACAGATGATCCGTGATGAAGGGATGTTGGAGCAGTTACTTTCAACAATTCGAGATTTTGTAAAAAATGAATTGATCCCTCGTGAAAACGAAGTGGTAGAGAAAGACAAAATTCCAGATGACATTGTGCAGCAAATGCGTGAGCTTGGTTTATTCGGCCTCACAATTCCCGAAGAATATGGTGGCCTAGGCATTACCATGGAAGAAGAAGTCAGAGTTGCATTTGAACTTGGGCAAACTTCACCAGCTTTCCGTTCTTTAATTGGTACCAATAACGGTATTGGCTCAAGTGCAATTTTGATTGATGGCACAGAAGAGCAAAAGCAGAAATATTTACCGCGTTACGCAAGTGGCGAAATTATTGGTTCATTTTGTTTAACTGAGCCTGAATCTGGTTCTGATGCGGCATCTTTAAAAACCAGTGCAGTAAAAGATGGCGATTTTTATGTATTAAATGGCACCAAGCGTTTTATTACCAATGCACCTCACGCTGCAACTTTTACCGTAATGGCACGAACGAATCCTGAAATTAAAGGGTCAGGTGGTATTTCAGCTTTTTTAGTTGAGGCCAATACACCAGGTATTACATTAGGCAAAATTGACCAAAAAATGGGGCAAAAGGGTTCGCACACCTGTGATGTCATTTTTGAAAACTGCCATGTGCCTGCTTCTGCACTCATCGGTGGGGTAGAAGGTGTCGGTTTTAAAACGGCCATGAAAGTGCTTGATAAAGGGCGCTTGCATATTGGTGCATATAGCGTGGGTGTTTCTGAGCGTATGTTAAATGACGCACTTCATTATGCAATTGAACGTAAACAATTTGGTCAACCTATTGCTAACTTCCAACTTATTCAAGCGATGCTCGCCGACTCAAAAGCCGAAATTTATGCGGCTAAATGTATGGTCTTAGATGCAGCCCGTCGCCGTGACAATGGCGAAAACATTAGTACAGAAGCATCTTGCGCCAAAATGTTTGCAACCGAAATGTGTGGTCGTGTTGCTGACCGCTGTGTACAGATTCACGGTGGTGCAGGCTATATAAGTGAATATGCCATTGAGCGTTTTTATCGAGATGTCCGTTTGTTCCGTTTATATGAAGGAACCACGCAAGTTCAACAAATTATTATTGCCAAAAACATGATTAGGGAAGCTACTACCTAATAAAAAACAAATGCCATGAGGCATTGGATGCCTCATGTTCCTTCTGAGGATATGGACATGACAACAGAAACAGTTGCACAAAATACGGCTAGCAGTGAAGCTATCCAGACACCAAAAAAAATTTGGGTTACCGCATTTATATTCGCTTTTTTAACATTGTTGTGTGATGGGGCAGACTTAGGTTTTTTGGCATTAAGCCTGACCAGTCTTAAAACAGAATTTCATTTAACGGGCATACAGGCTGGAACGCTAGGCAGTTTAACACTTTTAGGTTCAGCAATTGGTGGCCTGATTGGTGGTTGGGCTTGTGACCGTTTTGGGCGGGTCCGCATTATCGTGTTCTTTATTGCTTATTCTTCAGTTTTAACCAGCGCACTGGGTTTTACTGATTCTTATATGCAATTTGCAGTTTTAAGAACTTTTGGAGCGATGGGTTTAGGTGCGCTCTATATTGCTTGTAATATTTTAATGTCAGAAATGGTGCCAACAAAACATCGCTCGACTGTTTTGGCTACTCTCATGACGGGTTATACCTTAGGTTCTTTGTTAGCAACCTTATTGGCAGGACATATTATTCCTGAACATGGCTGGCGTTTCCTGTATTGGATTGCGATTACGCCTGTGGTGTTGTCAATTTTAATGCACTTTTGTGTACCTGAACCTGAGTCTTGGAAAAAAGCACGTCAATTAAAAGCGCTAGAAGTCGCTCAAAGTAATCAACCTAAAAAACGTCAAAACCCATATCTTGAAATTTTAAGAGATAAGAAACACGGCACCATGTTTGTTCTTTGGATTATTAGTACAGGTGCGTTGCAGTTCGGTTATTACGGTGTAAGTAACTGGTTACCAGCTTATTTAGAGTCTGATCTTGGCATCAAATTTAAAGAAATGGCGATGTATATGGTCGGTACCTTCCTGATCATGATGTTTGCCAAAGTGATTGCAGGAATTGTTGCCGACAAATTAGGGCGCCGCGCTGTATTCGCTTTCGGAACCATTGGTACAGCTTTATTTATTCCAGTGATTGTCTATTTAAATACACCAACTAACATTTTATGGATGATGCTGTTCTTCGGTTTCCTTTACGGTATTCCATACGCAATTAATGCCACCTATATGACGGAAAGTTTCCCGACTTCAATTCGAGGTTCGGCAGTGGGTGGTGCTTATAACATTGGTAAAGTACTTTCTATTTTCTCTCCATTAACAATTGGTTATCTATCGCAAAACGGTTCTATTGGTTTAGGGCTTTTGGTGATGGCTGCGGCTTATTTTATCTGCGGGGTAATTCCATTGTTATTTATTAAAGACCGACTATTTAACCCGCAAAAGGCAGAGTGACAGATCAATCTGTCACCTTAAATTAAGGATGAAAAGGGACAAGTGAGATGATAAATAAAATCACCAGTGACATTGAACCGATTTTAAAAGCTATTCCTGATGGTGCAACCATCATGACAGGCGGGTTTGGTGTGACGGGGCAACCTGCTGAATTAATTGAAGCCTTAATCGATTTAGGGAAAAAAGAACTGACCATTGTAAATAACAATGCGGCTTCTGGTGATCGTGGTTTAACAAATCTGATTATTGCTGGCTGTGTTAAAAAAATGATTTGTTCATTTCCGAAATCTGCGGGATCAACCGTTTTTCAGGACTTATACCGCGCAGGAAAAATTGAGTTAGAACTGGTTCCGCAAGGTAATTTGGCATGTCGTATTCAGGCCGCCGGAGCTGGCTTAGGCGCTATTTTTACACCAACTGGGTATGGTACTAAAGTTGCCGAGGGTAAAGAAACCCGCGCCATCAACGGTAAAAACTATGTGCTTGAATATCCACTTGAAGCTGATTTTGCACTGATTTATGCCGATAAAGCCGACCGCTGGGGCAATTTAACTTACCGTAAAGCAGCCCGCAATTTTGGCCCAATCATGGCAAAAGCCGCTAAGACTACGATTGTTCAAGTGAATGACACCGTAGAGCTAGGAACGCTTGACCCAGAGTGCATTATTACACCGGGAATTTTTGTTCAGCACATTGTAAAAGTAGGAGATATCTAATGTCAGTTCAAAAGCGTTCTCGTGAAGATATTGCCAAGCTCATTGCCAATGACATTCCTGAAGGTTCTTATGTTAATTTAGGGATTGGCTTGCCGACCAACGTTGCTAAGTTTTTGCCTAAAGATAAAGAAATCTTTTTACATTCAGAAAATGGTGTCTTGGCTTTTGGTCCACCACCACAACCTGGTGAAGAAGACCAAGATTTGGTTAATGCCGGAAAAGAACTTGTGACTTTGTTAGATGGTGGATGCTTTATGCATCATGGTGACTCATTTGATATTATGCGTGGCGGCCATCTGGACATTTGTGTGATTGGTGCATTCCAAGTTGCTGTAAATGGAGACTTGGCAAATTGGCATACTGGTAAAGCAGATGATGTACCCGCGGTCGGTGGTGCTATGGATTTGGCGGTCGGCGCAAAAACGATTTATGTCTATATGGAACATGTCACTAAAAAAGGTGAGTCAAAAATTGTAAAAGAACTAAGCTACCCAATGACGGGTGAGCAGTGTGTCAATCGTATTTATACCGATTTATGCATTATTGAACTCAAAGACCAAAAAGCTTATGTCACAGAAATGGTGGAAGGCCTAGGTTTTAATGAATTACAAGCAGTCACAGACTGTGAACTAATCGATGCACGTGTAGCCTAAATACACACGGAAAAACGCTTCTTTAAGGATTAAAAGATGAAAAAATTAATTTTAGCTGCAGCTTGCGCTGCGGCTTCAGGGACTATTTTTGCAAATTCTTCAGATACCACAGAGCAAAGAATTAATTTGCTAGAAACCGAGCTGCAAAAATTAAAAGCAGAACTTGCTGCTCAGAAACAAACTCAAAATAATTTACAGGTCAAACAGGTAAAGATCGAAGAGAACATTGAAAAAACTAAAGCGACTGTAATAGAGAAGCCTGTTGCTCCTTCGTGGGTCACTTGGACGGATAACGTGAAGGTTTACGGTATTGCCCGTATTGATGCAGCGGTCGATTTTAAATCTTCACCAGATTCGGGCGGTAGAACGACCAGCAGTTTGTACCGAACACCTTTTGAAAGTGAAAAACGTTCAAATCATGCACGCTCTGATGCCATGATTAATGCAAGCCGATTAGGTGTTTATTTTAATAGCCCAAATAAAGCTGTGACGGGAAATATTGAAGCCGATTTCTTTGATAGCTCTAACATGGGAACGGGCGATGGTAAATTCCGTATCCGTCATGCTTTTTTCACTTATAAAGACTGGACCTTTGGTCAAACATGGTCACTCATGTCCAACATGGAAACTCGTACAGAAGCTGTCGATTACACCCAATTTGTGGGAACTTCTTATACACGTACTCCTCAAATTCGCTATGACTGGAAAATTGATGCCAATAATGATTTGAAAGTGGCTTTGGAATATACAGGTTCAAGAGTCTCGGCATTTCCAACTTTAACGGGGCGCTATAGCTTTAAACAAGGCCCTTTAACGGCACTTGCTCAAGGCTTTATTAATGAAAAATCTACAGATGTCGCAACTGCCACGGTTAAGAAAGTAAGCTGGGGCGCTGGAGGCGGTTTAAAATATCAACTCACGCCACAACAATCGGTGCAAGCAAATTATCAATATATTGTTGGTGATCAAAAATTTATGCCGTACACCACCCAAAGTGGTTTGGCAAATTCAACAAATTTAAATGCCGCGGGTGATTTTTCTTTAAACGAAGACAAAACAGATTTGGTTATGAATAAGTTGAATAGCATCAATATTGGTTATTCATATAAATTCAATGAGCAATGGCGTGCAAACTTATCTGCTTCAATGTTTGATTATGATGACGACACGGCTTATGCCAAACTCAACCCAGATGCTAACAAACGCTTAACCGACTACGCAGCTAACGTTTTCTATTCACCGATTGAGCAAATGGATATTGGTATGGAATATCATCAAGGCAAACGAGAAGTGTTTGATGGCAGAACCGCTGATGTATCACGCGTAAACTTTGTATCGATGTATAAATTTTAAAATAGGGCGTAGTTAAAAATGGAAAAAATAGTTGAGCCCAATGCAGAAAATATACTGTCAAAAAGCTTTATTTTTATCATGGCAATGACATGTGGAATTTGTGCGGGTTCAAACTATTATAACCAGCCCTTAATTTACTCCATTGCCGAAGCATTAAAAGTTAATGCTGATCAAGTCGCTTTAACCATTGTCATTAGCCAACTGTCATATGCAGTTGGCCTTTTCATATTGGTTCCCTTAGGGGATTTTTTTGAAAAGCGCAGTTATATTTGCTTGCTCATGTGTTGTACGGGGCTTGCACAAGTAGGGTTATCCTTAAGTCAAACCTTGCCAGTTTTATATGGCTTTACCTTTTTAGCCACATTCTTTTCGATTGCGACTCAAGTTTTAGTTCCTTTCGCCGCAGGTCTAGCTAGCCCGAAAAAAAGCCCTCAAGTTGTAGGCACTCTCATGAGTGGTTTGTTTTTGGGAATATTATTAGCACGTTCTATTGCAGGCTTACTTTCTACAGTTTGGTCTTGGCATGCGGTTTATTTAATTAGCGGAATCGTCATTTTGGTGTTTGCTTGGGTGATGTGGGTGAAGTTGCCAGTTGCGCGTAAGTCTCATCAACTCAATATTCTACAGATATATGGTTCACTATTTTCATTAGCAGTACATCAACCGCATTTACTGCGCCGTGGTTTTGCAGGTGGGGTTGGCTTTGGTATTTTGGCTCTCATTTTTACCACCATGACTTTTATCTTGGCAAATGAGCCTTATCACTTTAATGATTTCCAGATTGGTTTATTTGGGATTGTTGGACTGGCAGGTGTATTTGCAACCCCTTGGGCAGGTAAGAAAATTGCGGCAGGGCTTGAGAATAAAATTGCAGTGATTTGTATGGGCTTATTAATAAGTGCATGGATACCGCTATTTTTTGCACAGCAGTCTCTGGTTGCCTACGCTGTAGGGGTTATTATGGCTTATTTCGGTTTGTCGGCATTTCATGTGCTTAACCAAAATCTGGTCTACCGAATTTCGGCCGAAGCCCGTTCCCGTATTAATTCAATTTATATGACCTTATATTTTGGTGGAGCCGCCTTAGGTTCTTTTATTGCGGTATATGCATGGAAGCATTGGGGGTGGGAAGCATGTGCCGCTTTAGGTTTAGCGATGGCAATATTAAGTTTTATGATTGATCGTTTAGATTTTTATGAAATGAACAAAATTGCAAAGCAAGAAAAAGCTCCCTAAACAGGAGCTTCAATATTTTATTATTTTCGAATGATCATTAAGGTTGCCGAGGCAAAGGCATACACTTTGCCATTTTCATCTACGATTTTACCTTCGGTGCTAATAATATTACGGCCTGCGTTAATCAACTCGGCTGTCGCATAGTAAGACGTATCAACTTGCATGGGACGAATCATTTTTACATTCAAATCAATAGTCCCATAACCCACTCCATGTTCGAGTAGGGTATGCGCAGCACTTCCTGTAGCAGTATCTAAAGCTGTAGCACAAAAGCCGCCGTGTACACCGCCTTGTATATTTCGATGTTCTTTTCTAGGTGTAACTTTATAAGTAGCTTTACCTTCGGAAACTTCTACTAATTGCATGGGTATGGTGTGGGCCATAGGCGATGGAGAAACTTCACCATTTTTTAAAGCTGTTAAAAATTCAAGACCTGTGTATTTCGGGCTTTCCATGAATCGTCCTTGGATGATTAAGCAATCTAATTACGATACTATAAATTGAATTTTTACGGAATAAAATTTTGCAATACAAAATTTAAAGTTATTCTAATTAAGCAATGCTAATTACTTTTTATTCTATATTTGTATTTTAAAACATGTGCTTATGTTTTATATCTATTTCTGAGTTACGATAATTTTATTAAATTAGTGAAAATATATTTTGCTATAAGAAATTTTTTGATATTTTGGTGAGATTGAAACAATAAAAGTCCATTTTAAGGAAAAACGATATCTGCCCATGAAACAGGCAGAGAGGTGAAAGGAAAAAAACTATGCCTTTATACAAAGCTCCATTACGCGATATGCAATTTGTACTGCATGAAATGCTTCAAACAGAACAGAACTATCAAGGTTTAAGCAAATATCAGGAAAGCGTAAATCGAGAATTAATTGATCAATACTTAGAGGCAGCAGCAGATTTTTGTGAAAATGAATTGGCACCGATTAACCAAAATGGCGATCAGGAAGGCTGCCATTTAAATCAAGGCGTAGTCACAACGCCGAAAGGTTTTAAAGAAGCCTACCAAAAATATGCTGAGCTTGGGTTTACCTCTTTAACGGCTGACCCAGAATATGGTGGACAAGGCTTACCGACCTTATTGCGGATCGCTATTTCTGAAATGTTATGTGGTTCTAATTGGGCTTGGGCAATGTATCCGGGCTTATCTCATGGTGCAATGAGAACCATTGAGCACCATGGTACTGAGCAACAAAAGCAAAAGTTTTTAATTAAGCTCATTAGTGGTGTCTGGACTGGAACGATGTGTTTAACCGAATCACATGCGGGTTCGGATCTTGGATTAATTAGAACAAAAGCAGAACCCAATCTGGACGGTAGTTACTCAATTACAGGTGAAAAGATTTTCATCTCGGCAGGTGAACACGATCTTTCTGAAAATATTATTCATATTGTTTTAGCTCGTTTGCCTCAGGCACCCGCAGGGACTAAAGGGATTTCTTTATTTATTGTACCTAAATTTAATGTGAGTGACGACGGTCAGGTACTGGACCGTAATAAAGTCGTCTGTAGCGCGATTGAACATAAAATGGGGATTCATGGCAATGCCACCTGTGTACTGAATTTTGATGGCGCTCAAGGTTATTTGATTGGTCCTGAAAATCGCGGGCTTAATTGTATGTTTACCTTCATGAATACCGCACGTATTGGAACAGCAGTACAAGGGCTTGCTGCCTCTGAAATTTCATTTCAAGGTGCATTAAGTTATGCCAAAGAGCGTCTTGCTATGCGATCGTTATCAGGTCCTCAATATCCTGAGAAGAATGCAGACCCAATTATTGTGCATCCCGCTGTGCGATCGATGTTAATGACACAAAAAGCTTTTTCTGAAGGCGGCCGTGCATTGGCTTATTTTCTAGCTCAACATGTAGACATTGTTGAAAGTTCAAATGATCAGGAACAGCAAAAACACTCCGATGAATTACTGGCCTTTTTAACGCCAATTGCTAAAGCTTTTTTAACAGAGTCAGGTAATGAATCTGCAAAGCATGGCGTTCAAGTATTTGGTGGTCATGGCTTTATTGTTGAGCATGGTATGGAGCAGATTGTACGTGATGCGCGTATCTCAACATTGTATGAAGGAACCACCGAAATCCAGTCTTTAGATCTGCTTGCACGTAAAGTCCTAAAGTCGGAAGGCAAACTTCTAAAAAATATGACGGATTTAATTGATCAATTGATTAGTCAGCAGCAATCCATTGAAGTGTTGAAACCTTATTTAGAAAAATTAGCTGAGCTTAAGCAACAATGGTTGTCACTGACCAAAACTATTGCCGACAAAGCGAAGCACAACCCAGAAGAAATAGGGGCCGCTTCAGTAGATTATCTTTATTTTTCTAGTTACGTCGTGTTCGCTTATTTGTGGGCTCGAATGGCACAAGTTGCCCATGAAAAATTAGAGGCGGGTACACAAGAGCAAACTTTTTATAAAGCAAAATTAACGACAGCTAAGTTTTTCTATCAAAAACTTTTACATCGTACACAGAGCCATGCTGCTTCTATTGAGTCTGGAGCTGAATCTGTGATGGAACTTGACCAAGATGCTTTTGCATTTTAATGACTAGTAATTTTTAGGATCATTGGGTGAAATTTACATGTGGAGTTTTACCTAGTGATTAAATTTGTAATTTTAGACTCATGAGTTTTTGGTAGGAAAAACCAGTTGAGCCAAAAAAATAGAGGGTTAACATAAGCATTAAAATGTGAATTTTCATCAAATATTGATGTTGGATAAGGACTACGGAAAGAAAATCATGAATGCTTATTATCAATTACTGAATAGAACAATTGGTCTTCAAGGTGAAGTTATTGCTCATTATTGCTCAACTGTTCATGCACAAGGGGCTTGGAACCCTCATGAACAGCATATGGCGCCTGCAAGTGGCGTAATCGCAGCTGAGTTAGAGCAATTTTCACCACGACAAGATATGCGAATTGGTCGAATTAGTTTTGATATTTTTGGATTGATTGCTTTTGGTGAATTTACGATAAAGACACATGTGATTCGTGCCGGTAAAACTATTGAATTGATTGAAGCAGAAATGCAGGCACAAGGTAAAACCTGTATTGTTGCCAGAGCATGGCGAATGTGTACTCAAGACAGTTCCGATATTGCTGGGCTTGAAGATCAGCCAGTTCATCATCCAGACTCTTTTACAGAGTGGAAGGGTATGAAAAGATGGCCGGGTGGCTTTATCCAGACACTAGTCACTAAAACGGATGATCAGCATCGTGCGGGCAAAGGTATTGTTTGGCTCAATAATGATAAAGAAATGATTGAAGGGCAGCCGACGACAGATTTTGCCCATTTGATTGGCATGGTCGATACCGCCAATGGGATTGTGCCAAGACAAGAAGGCGAATTTACGTGGGGCTTTCCAAATCTAGATTTGCAAGTTCACATGCACCGCTATCCAAAAGGTAAATGGTTAGGTTTGGAAACTGTTCAGCAATATGGTTCGGATGGTATTGGTTTAACCAGTGCAGTTTTACATGATGTGTATGGCCCATTTGGACGAAGCGAGCAGATTTTGACGTTACGTAAAATGGCTAAATAAATTTTTGAGCCAATAAAAAAGTCATCCCTAAGGATGACTTTTTTATTTCGAGATTTAAATTCTAAGCAATTTCTTAGCTACGAACTTTAATGAGTGTTGGTGTAAGTTCATCCCAACGCGCTTTTGCAGCATCCATTGCTTTCATTTTGATATGTCCATAACCACGTACTTCCGCTGGTAATTTTGCAATTTGTTCAGCAACAGCCAAGTTATGATTTTCTGGAGCTTCAACAAGTGTTTCAACAAATGCGATGTAGCGGTCACGCCATGCTTGTTCGTGTTGACGTTCTTCTTGGCGCGCAAATGGATCAAGGAAAGTTTCACGAAGCCATTGTAATCGAGCAAGCATCATCATCGGGAAACGCATCCAGTAACCAAATGCACGTTTACGAATATTTTGCAGACCGCCGAGTAATGCTGGTGGAGCAAGATGGTAAGTTAAACGTAGGCTTTTACCGAATTGTGTTTCAATCGATTCTTTGAAGCTTTTACCTGTTAACAGACGTGCAACTTCATATTCATCTTTATACGCCATAACTCTATAAAGCTGAGTTGCAATCGTACCTGTTAATTCTTCAGGTAATTTTTTAGCTGCCAGTTCTACAAGCGTACGGTACTTAGTTGCATAAGCTTCATTCCAATAATCTGTTAGACGAGTAGAGCGGTCTTCAACAAGTTCAGCCAAAGTTTGTGGAGTTTTAGTTTTTGGCATTGCCGCAACTAAGCGTGCAGCTAAAGTCGGGTCACTTGCAAGATGACAACCCACACGGAAAGCTTCTAGGTTCTTTTCAACAGCCGTACCATTTAGGCGAATTGCTTTTTCAATGCTTTCACGCAGTAATGGAATACGACCAGATTGCCATGCCATACCGAGTAATAACTGGTTGGTATAGATTGAATCACCTAAGAGTTGAGTTGCAATGCGAGCTGCTGGCAGAGAAACCAGTTGACCTTGACGAACACGACCACGAAGACGATCAACTAAATCGCTAATAGGTGCATACCAGTCACGAGATTTAATAAAATCAGAAGTAGGGGTACTGTCTTCATTCACAATAACCAAAGCATCATCTTTTAAGCGAGATAGAGCAGCGCTACCACCAGCGACTACGGCATCTGCACCGATCAGTAATTCACATTGTCCTGCTGGAATTTTGGTAGAAGAAATTTGCTCATCAGTTGCTGCAAGTTGTACGTATGAATAAACCGTACCACCTTTTTGGGCAAGTCCAGCCATATCCATAACACGTGTCGCTTTGCCTTCTAGGTGAGCCGCCATACCAAGGAGTGCACCAATAGTCACCACACCTGTACCACCAATACCACCGACCATAATACGACTTGGAACATCATATAACTGAGGAATGATTGGCGATGTTGGCCAGCCTGCACTAATTCCTTCAAATTTAGCTGGACGTTTCATATCACGTGTATGAACAGTCACAAAACTTGGGCAGAACCCTTCAGCACAAGTAAAGTCTTTATTACAGCTACTTTGGTTAATCTGACGTTTAGTACCTAAAGCAGTCTCTACTGGCTCAATAGATAAGCAGTTTGATTTTTTTGAACAGTCGCCACAGCCTTCGCAAATATCACTGTTAATGTATAAACGCTCAGCTGGGTCAGGATATGCATCACGTTTACGGCGACGGCGTTTTTCACTGGCACAGGTTTGTACATAAATTAAAGCGGTTACACCTGAAACTTCACGAAGCTCGCGTTGAACCGTATCGAGTTCATTACGGTGGCGAATTTCTACACCCGGTGCAATACCGTCTTCTTCGTTTAATAGTTTAACTTCATCCGTCACAATAACTTGTTTTTTAATACCTTCAGCAGCAAGCTGACGAGTTAACTGTGCAACGCTCAAATGTCCGTCTACATGCTGACCACCTGTCATAGCGACCGCATCGTTGTAGAGGATTTTATAGGTAATATTAGTTTTTGCAGCGATGGACTGACGAATTGCTAAGTAACCTGAGTGGAAGTAAGTTCCGTCACCAAGGTTGGCAAAAATGTGTTTTTCGTTAGTAAAAGGTGATGCACCCACCCAGCTTACACCTTCACCGCCCATTTGAGAGAACGTTTCAGTACCACGGTCAAGTGAAACTGCAATATAGTGACAACCAATACCACCAAGTGCACGGCTACCTTCTGGGACAACTGTTGATGAGTTATGTGGGCAACCACTACAGAAATATGGTTTACGCTCAGCAAGATCAATAACACGTTTTGCTTCTTGCTCTGCTTTTAGCAGTAAGTCGATTCTGCTTTGGATTTGTGCTTTTAGGCTTTCTGGAATATCGAGTTTTAAGAAGCGAGCAGCCAGCATTTTTGCAATAGGTTCAGGCTGGTACTCATAGTGACCAATGAGCGGTGCTTCTTCAATAGAGGTACTCCATTCACCTTTACCATCAGTTGCTTTACCAATCACATGTGGGCGTTTGCCATCAGGAAGTGAGTACAGCTCATCTTTAATTTGTGCTTCAATAATTGGACGTTTTTCTTCAATAACGATCAGTTCTTGCAAACCTTCTGCAAATTCACGAACGCCTTGAGGTTCTAAAGGCCAAATGAGACCAACTTGATAAACACGTAGCCCAAGCTGCTGAGCAGTTTCATCTTCAATACCTAAAATGCGTAGGGCTTCAATCGTATCTAAATAACCTTTACCACTTGCGGCAATACCAATACGGGCATTTTCACAAGGCCATGTTACGGTATTGATTTTATTCGCGCGGGCATAAGCCAAAACAGCAGGTAAGCGATATTTATAAAGACGTTCTTCTTGCTGAATGCCATGATCTGGCCAACGGATATTAACGCCGCCTTCTGGGAAATTAACATCTTCCGGTATAACGGGATTAACTCGGTCTAGATCAACATGAACTGAAGCAGAAGTTTCTACAATTTCACTGACGAGCTTCATTGAAGACCAAAGACCAGAAAAACGTGAAACTGCAATGGCGTGAACACCAAAGTCTAAAATTTGTTGAACGGATGTTGGGTAGAAAATTGGAATACCGCAACCAATCATGACATGTTCAGACTGGTGAGGGATTGTAGAAGATTTACATGAGTGGTCATCACCAAATAAAGCAACGACACCACCACGTTCAGAGGTACCAGCTAAGTTAGCATGGCGGAGTACATCGCCTGAACGGTCAACACCTGGGCCTTTACCATACCACCATGAAGACACTCCATCATATTTGCCTTGGCCTGAAAGATTAACTTGTTGCGTACCCCAAATTGCGGTAGCAGCCAAGTCTTCATTTACACCAGGTTGAAATACAACATTATGGGATTTAAGTAATCCTTGAACTTGCCAAAGGAAACTATCATAGTTACCAACAGGAGAACCGCGATAACCAGAAATAAAACCAGCAGTATGATAACCATTAATCGCGTCACGGCGAGTTTGGGCAAGAGGCAACCGAACAAGCGCCTGAATGCCAGTCATATATGCTGTACCGTTATCACTTATATATTTATCTTCAAGTGACACATCCTTTGTTGCAATAATATTTGGAGTGACTTTTGTAGCTATGTTCATTTATATCTCCTTAGAATTTTTAGTAGCTCGGACTACTTTCTTTTTTCAACATCCAGTTGAATATTTGGAGCAAGTGACATACGAAATAAAAAAAAGATCGGTTCCTCTTCTTAAAAAGAATTAGTGCCAATGTATGTACATTTAGTCATTGTGGTTGATCTAAACTGGTGCAACAATCCGTAATTTAGGAAAACATATTTACGTTATGCGCAAAAATCTCGATGGTGGACTATTGCATGCAATGCATGCATTCCTGAAAGTGATTGATAGCGGGAGTTTCACAGCAGCAGCTGAGCAGATGGATCTGACCACAGCACAGGTTTCACGTCTTATCAGCGAGCTAGAAACACGCTTAGGTACAAAACTCATACAACGCTCAACGCGCCAGCAGGCACTGACTGATATTGGTGCAGCTTATGCGGAGCGTTGTCGGCAAGTTATTTCAATGGTGGATGAAGCTGAATCAGAAGTTGCTGGAACCGCTTCAAAACCGAAAGGACGTTTACGTGTATTAAGCATGGGAAGCTTTGGGCATCACTATGTTTTTCCCGTCATGGCCGAGTTTTGTAAAAATTACCCAGAGTTAACGGTGGAATATACGACCTCACAATACGTTCCAGACCTGTTGGCAAAAGGGGTAGATGTCAGTCTTTATCTGACTGAATCTTTAACAGATTCTCGGTTTGTTGCACGCAGAATTGGGACTATTTTTTCTGTTTTATGTGCTTCACCTGCTTATCTCGAAAAACATGGGGTACCAACATCTCCAGAAGACTTAAAAAATCATGCCTGTTTGCGCTTGGTAAACCCATCTATTACACCAGATTGGCACTTGTTAAATGCAAAGGGTGATTCTTACCAAATCGATACTGGCGGGCAAGTCATTGCAGATAACCCAGAGTTATTGTTAGATGTGGTGCAACAAGATATGGGCGTGGCGTTATTGCCGATGTTTTCGGCTTTAGATGCAGTTCAAAATGGAAGATTATGTCATATCTTGCCAGAGTGGCGTTCGCCCGATATAGGGGTTTATACGCTATTGCCTTCACGCCATTTTATTGATGCCAAAACACGTGCATGGTTAGATTGGGTGGAAGAATATATTTCCCCAAGAATTGAAATGGATGCATCTTATTTTTATAAATAATGAGATAAATTTTAAGGACTACCATTGAAAAAGGATGCAGAATAAGACGGATTTAGAATAAAAAAAGGGTAAAGAATGCTTCTGTTGAGAGAGGCATTTAATACAGAGATAAATGATAAATTTTAAAAAATTGCATAAGGGATTTAGTCCCAATTCCTGAATGAAATGAGATAAAGGTGAGATAGGATGATCTGGTACTCAGCCCAATATTAAGCCTTATACCAGAAGTTAAGCTATTTTAATTTATGACTATGCACACTTGGTTTGCCAATAAGCATTTGCATAATTCGACAAGCTTTTTCGGTTTAATACATTGCTAATATTTTGGCTGGCTTGCATCAGTTTTTCTAAGTCAATGCCAGTTTCAAAGCCCATGTGTGACAGCAAATAAAACAAATCTTCGGTCGATACATTGCCAGAGGCACCTTTGGCATAAGGGCAACCACCGAGTCCTGCAAGAGACGAATCAAAAACACGAATGCCTTGCTGTAAAGACTGATAAATATTGGCAATTGCCATGCCATAGGTGTTGTGGAAATGTCCTGCTAAAACCTTGCTGTCGAGTTCAGCGAGGCATGCTTGCCAAACCTTTTGAACGCGATCTGGTGTTGCGGTGCCAATGGTTTCACCTAAAGATACTTCATAGCATCCCATGTCATAGAGTCGTTTAACGACTTTCACCACTTGCTCAGGTGCAATTGCGCCTTCATAAGGACAATCGACTATACAAGAGACATAACCACGCACACGAATATTGTGTGCTTTTGCCGCGCTCAGGACATCGCTAAATTTTTCAAAGCTTTCGTCAATAGAGCAGTTAATATTTTTACGGGTAAAGCTTTCAGAAGCTGCGGTAAACACCGCTACCTCTTTGCATCCTACCGCTTGAGCTGTCTCAAAACCTTTGATATTGGGCGTGAGCAGGCTAAATTGCACATCGGTTGTTTGGGGTAATTGCTTAAATAGCTCGTCACTTTGAGCCATCTGCGGCACCCATTTTGCCGAAACGCATGAACCGACTTCAATCGATTTCAGACCTGCATTAATCAGGTCATTAATGAAGTTTAAGCGTTGTTCGACGGTTAAAGCCTGCTTTTCGTTTTGGAGGCCATCTCTTGGACCGACCTCCACGATTTTGACAAACTCACTCATGCAACTTCCTCCTGTGCAGGCTGAAATTCCACAAGCTCATCGCCAGCTTTGACTTGATCACCGACTTGGAAATAGGAGTCTACAATCACGCCATCTTTAGGGGCACGAATGGTATATTCCATTTTCATGGCTTCAAGCGTCATTAAAATATCGTCTTTCTTCACGCTATGATTTGCGCTCACCAGTACTTGCGTGACCACACCTGGCATTGGTGCTTTTAAATGACCTTCATCGGCTTGGCTATCTGCTTGATTAAAGTCTTGGCGAATATAAGCAAACTTATAACTTTGTCCATTTTGGAACAAGGTAATGCCTTGCTGGCTTTGGTTAAAAGACAGCTTTTGCTGGGTCCCATCAATTTGAACAGAGGCAGTATGTGCATCAATCAATTGACCTGAAATCGGGTAGCTTTGACCGTTATATTCTGCGGTAAAGCCATCTTCATTTGAGGCAAATTTGATTTGGATATTTTGGTTTAAATAATTCAGTTTAATACTGTGCTGATAAGCAATATTTAAACGCCAAAGCGGTTGAGCTTGCCAAAGCTGTTTTTGGCTTGAACTGTTGTTATTAAGTTTAATTAAAAACTCAATAAATGCCGCTGCCACTACAAGTTCTGGTTTGATCTCTTCAGGACTAAACAAGAAGTTTTGTTCACGTTGAATCAGGTTGGTATCAAGTTTGGCTTGTTTAAACGATTCGCTACGAACAATTTTTTCAAGAAAAGCAATATTGTTGCCTAAGCCATCGACATGGAATTGGCTTAAAGCGTGTTGCATTTGAATGAGCGCAGCTTCACGGTTTTTACCCCATACGATCAGTTTGGCAATCATCGGATCGTAATAAGTCGTAATTTCATCGCCTTCAACAATGCCGCTATCTACACGCACATATTGGTTTTGAGTTGGGTAGTGCAGATAGTCAATTTTACCGATTGCAGGTAAAAAGCCTTTTTCAGGTTCTTCGGCATAGATCCGAGCTTCGAGCGCATGTCCGTGAATTTTTAATTCGTTTTGTAGTTTAGGTAACGGTTCGCCATAAGCCACACGAAGTTGCCATTCAACCAAGTCTTCACCTGTAATCATTTCGGTGACAGGGTGTTCGACTTGTAAGCGGGTATTCATTTCCATGAAATACGCTGTACCGTCTTGTTCTACAATAAACTCAACTGTACCGGCACCGACATAATCTACGGCACGTGCAGCATCGATTGCAGCTTGGCGCATTGCATCGAGCTTTTCGCTTGGCATTTGTGGAGCAGGGGCTTCTTCTAGCACTTTTTGGTGGCGACGTTGTACGGAACAGTCGCGTTCAAACAAGTGCACATAGTTGCCGTGTGTATCGCCAAATACTTGAACTTCAATGTGACGCGGTTGAATCACATAGCGTTCAATCAAGACATCATCATTACCAAAACTTGATTTGGCTTCACGTTTACACGAGGCTAAAGCATGTAGAAAATCTTCACTGCGCTCAACCAAACTCATGCCTTTACCGCCACCGCCAGCACTGGCTTTGATTAAAACTGGATAGCCAATTTGGTCTGCCTGTTGTTTTAAAAAGTCGGCATCTTGGTTGGTTCCGTGATAACCCGGTGTTAAAGGAACACCTGCTTTTTCCATTAAAGCTTTAGAGGTCGCTTTTAAACCCATCGCTAAAATGGCATCGACTGGTGGGCCAATAAAGCAAATATTGTGCTGTTGGCAAGCGAGTGCAAACTGGTCATTTTCTGAAAGGAAGCCGTAGCCCGGATGAACAGCTTGGCTACCTGTATCAATGGCTGCTTGAATAATACGATCAACCTGTAAATAACTTTGCGTTGCAGGGGACTGACCAATATAAATTGCTTCATCTGCAAGTTTGACATGTTGTGCGTTTGCGTCTGCATCTGAGTAAACAGCAACTGTTGCAATACCTAATTTTTTAGCTGTACGAATTACGCGGCAGGCAATCTCGCCACGGTTCGCAATTAAAATCTTTTCAAACATGATGATCGTCCTTAATTGTTGTTATTCGAGTTAGAAACCCAAGCAGGCTGTTGTTTATTTAAAAAGGCACTCAGACCTTCTTTTGCCTCGCTGCCTTGACGAACTTGAGCAATATGATGTGCTGTCTGTTGCAGTAAATCATTGCTCATCGTCTGGTTGCTCACCATTTGAATGAGTTGTTTTGATGCAGCCTGAGCTTGTGGTCCACCAAGTAATAGAGCATCAATAATTTCTTGAACTTTTCTATCTAAGTCTTCCGCATCTGCGACTTCATGTGCCAAGCCAATTTGTTTGGCATCACGTGCCGAAATACGCTCAGCGGTTAAAAAGTAACGAGAGGCTTGTCTGGCGCCAATCGCACGAATCACATAGGGACTAATAGTAGATGGCGCAAGTCCTAAACGCACTTCAGAGGTTGCAAACTTAGCGTCAGTGCTGGCAATGCAAATGTCACAAGCCGATGCCAAACCCATACCGCCACCAAAGGCAATGCCATGAACGCGGGCAATAGTGGGTTGTCTCAATGTTGCAAGCGCATCTAACATTTGTGCGAGTTTTAGAGCATCTGCTTCATTTTCTGCTGAAGACGCTTGACCTGCCTGTTTCATCCAATTTAGGTCAGCACCTGCCGAAAAGCTTTTGCCACGACCAGCTAAAACCACAACACGAATATCATCACGTGTATTGATTTGCTTAAAGCAGGCATGTAGTTCTTCAATGACGGTAGTATTAAAAGCATTGTGCAATTCAGGGCGGTTCAGCCAAACATAGGCAACCTGACCTTGTTGTTCGAGTTGTAAAAATTGATAGCTCATATACACCTCTTACATGCGGAACACGCCAAATTTGGTTGGCTGGATTGGAGCATTCATAGCGGCAGCAAGACTTAAGCCAAGTACCTGACGAGTTTGAGCGGGGTCGATTACACCGTCATCCCAAAGGCGGGCAGAGGCATAGTATGGATGGCCTTGGCGCTCGTATTGCTCCCGAATCGGTTGTTTAAATTCATCTTCTTGCTGAGCTGACCACTCGGCACCTTTTTGCTCAATCTGATCACGTTTTAAAGTTGAGAGTACGCTTGCTGCTTGTTCGCCACCCATCACTGAAATACGAGAGTTCGGCCAAGTCCATAAAAAGCGTGGTGAATAAGCACGTCCGCACATCCCGTAGTTACCTGCACCAAACGAACCACCAATAATCAGGGTGAGTTTGGGCACATTGGCGGTTGCAACTGCCATGACCAGTTTAGCGCCATTTTTTGCAATCCCTTCATTTTCGTACTGGCGACCGACCATAAAGCCCGTAATGTTTTGTAGGAATAACAAAGGAATATTGCGCTGTGTGCATAACTCAATAAAATGCGCACCTTTTTGTGCAGACTCTGAAAATAAAATCCCGTTATTGGCAATAATGCCGACTGGCATACCATAAAGCGAAGCAAAACCAGTAATGAGGGTTGAGCCAAAACGTGCTTTAAACTCATCAAAACGAGAGCCATCTACAATGCGTGCAATCACTTCACGAATATCAAAAGGCTTACGTGCATCACTTGGTACTACACCATAGAGTTCAGATGCATCAAACAATGGTTCATCAACTTGTTTATTTAACTCATTTGGCTTTTTATTTAGGTTAGCGACAATGTTACGGGCAATCGCAATTGCATGTTCATCATTTTCTGCTAGATGGTCAGCCACACCTGAAAGACGTGTGTGAACATCACCACCGCCTAAATCTTCACTGCTCACCACTTCACCAGTCGCAGCTTTTACAAGAGGAGGGCCACCTAAGAAAATCGTACCTTGATTACGGACAATAATGGTTTCATCAGACATGGCTGGTACATAAGCCCCACCTGCTGTACAGCTCCCCATCACCACAGCAATTTGGGCAATACCAAGGCTCGACATACGTGCCTGATTGTAGAAAATACGCCCGAAGTGGTCGCGGTCTGGGAAAACCTCATCTTGCATTGGTAAATAAGCGCCGCCTGAATCCACCAAATAAATACAAGGCAAATGATTTTGTTCAGCAATTTCTTGTGCTCGTAAATGCTTTTTAACCGTAAGGGGATAATACGTTCCGCCTTTAACCGTTGCATCGTTGGCAACGATCATGCAAGTTACGCCGTTGACTTGACCAATACCAGCAATCACACCCGCGGCAGGAACATCATCTTCATAAACGTTGTACGCTGCCAACTGACCAATTTCTAAAAATGCCGTACCGACATCAACCAGTTGATCAATACGTTCACGGGGTAAAAGTTTACCTCGAGCCAAATGTTTTTGACGGGCATTTTCACCGCCACCTAAAGCAATACGCTGGGCAACTTGTTTTAGATCTGTGACCAATGTTTGCATGGCTTGCTGGTTTGTTTTGAAGTCTTCACTTCGAACATTAATCTTGCTTTGTAATTGGTTCATAAGATGAGTCCTTATTTATAATTATTATTTAGTTTCATTGAAGAGTTCGCGGCCGATCAGCATGCGGCGAATTTCAGAAGTTCCTGCACCAATTTCATAAAGTTTTGCATCGCGCCATAAACGGCCAGCAGGGAATTCATTGATATAACCATTACCGCCTAAAGTCTGGATTGCTTCACCAGCCATCCATGTTGCTTTTTCGGCAGAATATAAAATGGCACTTGCAGCATCTTTACGTAGACTGCGGTCATGGTCAGCTTTATCACATGCAGCACCAACAGCATAAACGAGAGCTTTGCATGCCAACCAAGTTGAATACATATCGGCAAGTTTGCCTTGCATAAGCTGGAACTCACCTAAAGCTTGGCCAAACTGTTCACGTTGATGTAAATAAGGAATCACCACATCTAAACAGGCATCCATAATGCCTAAAGGTCCAGCACTTAAAACTGCACGTTCATAGTCCAAACCACTCATGAGTACTTTCGTACCGTTACCAACACCGCCGAGTACGTTTTCAGCAGGGACTTCCACATTGTCAAAAAACAGTGGGTAAGTGTTAGAGCCACGCATACCAAGTTTGTCTAAGTGGTTACCGTGGCTGAAGCCTTTCATGTTTTTTTCAACTAGAAAAGCAGTCATGCCTTTCGCGCCAGCTTTAGGGTCAGTTTTTGCATAAACCACCAACACATCTGCATCACCGCCGTTGGTGATCCACATTTTTGAACCGTTTAAAACAAAGTGATCACCTTTTTGCTCAGCACGTAATTTCATGCTGACCACATCAGAACCGGCATTCGGTTCAGACATCGCAAGGGCACCTACATATTCACCAGAAATCAATTTTGGTAAATACTTTTGTTTTTGCTGTTCGTTACCGTTACGGTTAATTTGGTTTACACATAAATTAGAATGAGCACCGTAAGACAAACCAATGGCTGCCGAAGCACGGGAAATTTCTTGCATAGCAATAATATGAGCTAAATAACCCATATTGGCACCGCCATATTCTTCAGAAACCGTCATGCCCAAAAGGCCCATATCTCCGAACTTTTTCCAGAGATGTGCAGGGAATTTGTTGTCTTGATCAACTTGTTGAGCAATTGGTGCAATTTCCTTGGCACAAAATGCGGCTACCGAATCTTGAAGCGCAATTAAAGTTTCATCTAGACCGAAATTCAAGCTGCGTAGGTTCATGATATTTTCATCCTATTGGTTATATTTGTTGTCCATAAAATATTTTGTGGGTATTTGATAAGTAACATACAATGATTTTTTGAAAAAGTGAATACAGATTCATAAAATGATTTACAATTCATTTTATTTGTTAGAGAATAAATTATGAGCTATAAACGATCATCTTTAATGCAAGAACGGATGGAGCAAAATCGTAAATCGATTTTGAATTCAGCCAGAAAAATAATTTCAGAGGGAGGATTTAAAGACGCACAAATACAAACCATTGCAGAGCAAGCGGGTGTATCTAGTGGACTGGTTTATCGCTACTTTGATAATAAAAGCCAAGTGCTCATTGAAGTTTTGTCCGAGGCCATTAATACAGAACTATTGGTGATTGATTCGATTACCGAAAGTGAGTTATCGGCAAAGCAGAAATTACACAAGGCGGTGGCAACCTTTGTAAAACGGGCACTCAATAGTCCTCAGCTTGCATATTCACTCATGTTTGAACCTGTCGATTCAACAGTTGAACATGAGCGTTTTCGTGTGAAGCAATTGATTAAACAAAGTATTAAAAAAATACTTGCGGATGGAAATGCAAGTGGTGAGTTTGTCTTGGATGATTTAAACACGGCAGCACTTTGTGTAGTCGGTGCCATGACCTATGTGGTGGTTGAACCCCTAGACCCAGCTCAAAATACAAAGTTTGATCATGCACATAAAGACTATTTTTCAAAACAGATTGCTGACTTTTGTGTAGATGCTGTGCAGAAGAAATAGAGCATATAAAGGTTAAAAAACACAAAATAAGTAGTTTAGAAAAGTAGTTGCAGTAACAAAAATTAGATCAGGTATGAAGAGAATTAAAAGAATCAAGGAGAATGATTCAATGCAACAAGAACGGTTAAGCTACGCCTCGGGACCAAGCACACAGCCCTTATTGGGTATGACCATTGGTGAACAATTTGATCAGGCCTGTCGGCAATATGCAGACAAGGAAGCAATCGTTAGTTTCCACCAAAACAGACGATTAACCTATAAAGCTTTACAGGATGAAGTAAATGCTTTTGCGTGTAGCCTTTTAAAATTGGGATTAAAAAAAGGAGATCGATTAGCTATTTGGTCACCTAACTGTGTGGAATGGACGGTAACCCAATTTGCAGCTTTTAAAGCAGGGATTATTTTAGTCAATCTCAATACAGCTTATAAGAGCCATGAACTTGAATATGTGTTGAATAAAGTCTCATGCAAAGGATTGATTATTGCTTCTCAATTCAAAACCACTGATTACCAAGAATTACTCACAAAAATAGCCCCTGAGTTAACCAACAGTCCAGATAAAGTACTCAGTTCAGCGCGACTGCCACATTTAAAATTTGTCATTAAAATCGATGACCAACAACATACGGGCATTCATCGTTTTAGTGATTTAGTTACTACACCAACTTCTGAACAGCTAGAACAATTAAAACAATTAGCGAAGCAACATCAGTTTGATGAAACGATTAATATCCAATTTACCTCAGGTACAACAGGCAACCCTAAAGGGACCATGTTGACCCACCACAATATTTTAAATAATGGTTATTTTGTAGGTGAAGGGATACGTTTAACCCCTCAAGATAAAGTCTGTATTTCTGTGCCGTTGTTTCATTGTTTTGGCATGGTGATGGGGAATTTAGCCTGCGTTACGCATGGGTCAACCATGGTCTATCCATCGGCTGTATTTAATCCTTTAGAAACTTTAAAAGCGATTCATCAAGAACGCTGTACGGCAGCTTATGGCGTGCCAACCATGTTTATTGCGACATTAGAACATGAGCAATTTAATGAATTTGATCTATCGAGTTTAAGAACAGGAATCATGGCAGGTAGTCCTTGCCCACGTGAAATTATGCAACGTGTGATAGACCGTATGCATATGTCTGAAATCACGATTTGTTATGGCATGACTGAAACCTCGCCAGTAAGTGTACAAAGTTCGGTAAATGATTCGATTGATAAACGTGTGAGTACAGTTGGACATGTTCATCCGCATGTTGAAATTAAAATTGTCGATTTAGAAGGACAGATTGTTCCGCAAGACACTTTAGGCGAGCTATGCGTTCGTGGTTACTCAGTGATGGCGGGCTATTGGGGCGAAGAAGAAAAGACCAAAGAGGTCATTGATTCAGCTGGCTGGATGCATACGGGTGATATTGCCGAAATGGACCAAGACGGTTTTATTAAAATTAAAGGCCGTATTAAAGATGTCGTGATTCGTGGTGGGGAAAATCTCTTTCCTAAAGAAATTGAAGACTTTTTATATACCCATCCCGATGTGAGCGATGTCCAAGTCATTGGTTTGCCAGATGCCAGATATGGTGAAGAACTCTGTGCTTGTATTATTTTGCATGAGCATCATCAAATTGATGAAAACAGCATTCGCCAATTCTGCAAAGAGCACATTTCTCATAATAAAGTGCCGCGTTATGTTCGATTCTTTAATGAGTTTCCAATGACTGCTTCTGGGAAAGCCCAAAAGTTTAAGTTACAAGAGATTATGCGTGCTGAGCTTAATTTAACAGGAAATGTCTTTGACTAAATAAAGTCAAAAGCCCGGTCAAAGTGCAGCAAACTATAAATTGAAAGGCAGTTTGAAAAGAGGATAAAACAAAATGGCAAAAGACTTTAATAGCCCAAAAGTAGTCGATGGATATGATGAACATATCCGTAAATTAATTCCGGGTTATGAAGCGATCCATCAACAGGTGGATGCCATTTTGCAATCAGTGTTGAAACCAAACTCTCACATATTAATTGTGGGATGTGGTACGGGTTATGAACTCGAATATTTACTTAAAAGACATCCGAACTGGAAATTTACAGCAGTTGATCCATCTTTAACGATGCTTCAAAAAGCCCAAGAACAGGTTGAACTTTTAGGTAAATCTTCACAAGTGACTTTTGTACATGGGGAAACTTCAGCTTTGCCTCTTGAAAATTGCTTTGATGCAGCACTGTCTATTCTTGTGGCGCATTTTATTGCAGACGACATAAAACCTGCGTTCTTTAAAGATATTTATAATCGCTTAAAAGAAAACGCGATTTTGCTTACCTATGACTTAATGACGTGTATAAACCCAAAGCAGCTTCAAGCTTTACCTTATTTATGCTTGGCACAAGGTTTAACAGAAGAACAATGTCAAAAAATGCTAGAGCGTATGGCACAAGACTTTTTTAGCCTAACCACTGAGGGATATATAAAACTTTTGGAAAAAACTGGCTTTGAAAGTGTACAGCCTTATACGCAAATTTTGACATATCAGGGTTTTATTGCAAAAAAATAATACTATTGGGGGATATAAATAAGGGTTTAAAACCGAATATCCTCAACGTGGAAGAGAATATAAAAATGAAAAATTAAAGGGTTGCTTTTACTGCTTTAGGGAGGATGGGTCTAAAAAATATGAGGGAACGTCTTTCTTGTGAAAGAAAGGCAAATTTTCAAGGATCTATTTTAGATAGGTACATAACAAAAAGGATGTCGAGATCTTTAAGTCGTTTTAAAGGTCTAAAGGAAAATTTCATGATGAAAGTTTTAAATACAACGGTTCAAAAAAGCCTATTGGCAGTTTCTGTGTCTTTACTTGTACCTTCTGCTTTTGCGGGTCAAGTAAACCCTGAAATAGAGCAACTTCGCCAAGAAGTAAATGAGCTAAGGGCAATGCTACAGGCAGATATACAAACTCAAAAATCTTTAACCCAAGAAAAAGTAGAACACGTCACTCCTGTCGTTACCCAAGCTTCACAACCTATACAACAAGTATTAACTAAATCTGGTACAGAATTTAACCTATACGGATATATACGGGCAGATGCTTCTTATCAAATTAAGGGAGCATCTACAATGTATAACAATATTAGTGGGGTTCCACTTGAACATACGCCAGAAGAATCTGCTCAAAAGGACCAATTGCACAGTACGGTCTATGTGACGCGGTTTGGTTTAAATTTTAAAACACCAACAGCCGCTGGGGATGTGGGGGGAAAACTGGAAATGGATTTCTTTGGGGCCGCCACTCGTGATCAGTTTCGTATACGCCATGCTTATTTAACTTTTGATAAATGGTTGATTGGTCAAACTTGGTCGACATTTATTGCACCTGAGTATTACCCAGAAACAATTGATGCAGGAACATTTGTAGGTAGTGCTTTACTTAGATCACCAATGGTTCGCTATAGCGATAATTTAACGGCAAATACAAGTTTTGCAGTATCAGTTGAAGACCCGAAATATACAGCGGCAACAGATCCAGATAATAAAATGCGTTTACCAGCTTTGGTGGGGCGCTTAAATCATAAATTTGCGAATGGTTCGATGTTTTCAGGCCGTAGCTTTGTCGCAGAAAAAAGAACCAATAATGACAGTGAGTGGGCGTGGGGGGTAGGTTTCGGCGGTAAATACCAAATCACACCAGATACTTTACTTAAAGCCGATTATTACCATGTCAAAGGTGATGGGCGTTTCTTGCTATGGAGTAACAGCGGCTATGCAATAGATGATCAAAACAATATGCATAGTAATGAATTTGATACAGTATCTTTAGGCGTAACTCATCAATTTACGCCAAAAATTCGCTCGACTTTAGCTTATGGCTATATGAAAGCCAAAGATGATAACCGTTTTGCCGAATTACAGCACAATAGCACGACTCAGAACAAACAGCTTTGGCAGGGCTGGGTAAATACGATGTATAACCCATACAAACCAATTACCTTTGGTGCTGAATATGTATATGGTGAACGAGAAACTTTCGATGGTCGAAGCGGCATTGATAATCGAGTCAACATGATAGCAAGTTATGATTTCTAAATAGCTATTCCCATCAGGTGAAAGGATCACCAGATGGGACAATTATTAGTTTTTAATCATTTGATCTAAATCTACCAATTCTGCCATGTGTTGATTGCCACGATCATTGGGATGTAAATGATCTCCAGAATCATAAATTGGATTTAATCGATCAGGATGTTTCGGGTCTTTTAAGCCTTGCTCAAGATCAAGAACTCCATCAAATGTTTGACTGGTTCTTATCCAATCATTAATTTTTTTCCGTAATTGATCTTTGTTCGGTTGGTAATAATTATCTAAAGGTGTATTGGGTAAAGCGCCTGAAAAGGGAAGTAACGTAGCCCCAATCACTTGAATACCTTGCTCATGAGCTTCTTTTACAACACGTTTATAACCTTCAGTTAAGGCTTCAAAAGACGGTATTTGTTGTTTAGGTGCAAAAGCTGTACCGGGCCATGAAATATCATTAATACCCACCAGCACAATTAAAGTTTTAACACCTGAGTATTGAAACACTTCACTTTTTAAACGGTTTAAAGCACTGTCGCCCATACCATCGTTAAGTAACCGATTTCCTGAAATTCCACTATTAATGACAGCCACCTGATGAACTGACAGTCGTTTAGCTAAAAAATCAGTCCATCGAGCATTTGCATCTAAAGTCGCCGTTGCTCCATCGGTAATGGAGTCCCCAATGATCGCAACAACATGAGCTTTATGTTTTGGTTTTATTTCTATAGCCGACAATAATAATCTCGCTGTTGTTGTTTTAGCATCGCTAGGAGTATTTAAATTTGCGGTCTGGTTTCCAGTAATCAACCAACTGGTTTGTTTAGCATCCCAATGGAATGTTTTAAAGGCCGTTGGTTTTTGAATAAAGCTATTGACCATTAATTGACTATGATCTGGCACAGAAAGATGAATTGGATCACTGATTAACTGTTTGCCTGGTAAAATTTGTGCTTTAAGTTTTCCAGAAAAATAAACAGGGTAGGCACTCTTAGATTTTAGACTTTTTGAATTCACTAAGCCTAAGGTTGTTTTATCAATATAAAGCGGCTGTTCTCCATATTGATTTGTGAAAACCAGTCTAACCGCCTCACCACCCAAACTAATTTGACTCACTTGTCTGATCGTTTGGTTAGATATTTGCTCAGGAATATGAGTTGGAAAAACAAAATCTTTATTCCAGACTTTTTGGGGGCTAGCAGACCAACTGGTAATCCATTGGCTCTTTTGCACTTCTGCTTGAGTGACTGTAGAAAATAAAATGAAAGACAACAGGGCAGATTGATAAAGTTTCATCTCATAAACTCTTTATAACGAATTAGAGTCATCTTGAAACAAATTGGTGGCTTGTTATAGCGGTCTAAGCGGAATAAGATTTGTGAATCAAATTCATAAATAGATTTTGTTATGTCATATTTTGATATTAATCGATCTGGCGAGTTGGCAATTTTTATTCGAGTGGTCGAGTTAGGAAGCTTTACTGCTGTAGCAAGAGCATGCGACATGACACCATCTGCTGTCAGTAAATTAATGGCTCGGCTCGAAAAAAGGCTTGGCGTAAGGTTACTTAACCGTTCAACACGTCAGTTTCAACTCACAAGTGAAGGATGTCAGTTTTATGAACAAGGCCTCCAAATTCTCAGTGAGCTAGACGAACTTGAACAATCTGTTACTGCAAATCACACACCTAAAGGACGAATAAGAATACACACCAGTCTTTCGTATTGGACGCATTTCTTATTGCCCTGTATTTCTTTATTTAATCAGCGCTACCCACAAATTGAATTAGAGACTCATTTGAGTGATGAAGTCATTAATTTAGTTGAGCAAAGAATTGATGTTGCAATTCGGACCGGACCATTAAAAAACTCAAATTTGGTTGCTCGCTCACTGGGAAGTACGACAAAGCACTATGTGTGTTCATCTGAATATATTATTCGTTATGGCTGTCCACAACATCCACATGAACTACAGCAGCATCAGCTTTTAGACGTAAGTTATCAGCGCCAGAATAAAACATGGCTATTTAAAAAAGAAGATCAAGAAATCGCACTCGTACCTACTCAGGTTTTAAGAGTAAATCATGGAGAAGCGATTTTGCAGTTAGCACTTGCCGATGTTGGCATTGCACAGCTAAATGAATTTCAAATTCGAAAAGCGCTAGAGCAAAAGCAGTTAATTAAAATTCTTGAAGACTGGAATATGAATGCTTTTGAAGAATTTCATGCGGTCTGGATCGGTCATGATAAATATGTTCCTAAACGTGTAAGGGTGTTTTTAGATTTCTTGGTGGAGCATGCAAGTATCAGTTAATTTGGTCTTTTCTTGCACTTAACTGACATTGGTGAATTGTTTCATTCATGGTTTCCACAAAGTTCATATTCGCATCAATATTTTGTAAGCTTACTTTTTCTAGATCTTTGACAAATTGTGGCGAATAACGTTCTTCTAAAGCGTTATAAATACAATTGCATTGCGACAGCGCACGGCCTGACCATACACAATGTGTATTGAATTCGTTTTTACTAATAGATCTGCAACCTAATAAACTTATAGAACTTATTAATAGGGTGCACACTAAAACAATACGATTTGAAAAAAACATCATTATTGCTCTTCGTTGGTTGTTGTTATCGTTAAGTTATGCTTATAGATATTCTCATCTTTAACTGGCGTTAAATCTTGAGATTTTTTCCGTGTAAAGATGAAATTGAGAATAGGTGAAAAGATGAGAGGAATTCTTTAAAAGTGTTTTAAGCTGAACGGTAAAATAATGAAGTTTAAGAAAAATAAAATGATATAAAATAATAGTCATTAGAGACTCCTTGATAAAAGAAGTTACGCCCAATCACTGCTATTAATTATGGTGGTGAAACGAAAGAGGGTTAGCAGACTGATACCTAAGAAACCAGCACACCCGAAGGTGTCCCACTCCCGTTCCTCCGTCAAAGGCACGAGGGGCTCCACACCAAAAAACGTGTTTTTAGTGCACTTAGGTAGACGATCTGCTAAAACCGACTGACAAAATAGGTCAGCCGGAGCATGATAAGCTGAGCATTAAAGCGGGTCAATTGCAAAAATAAAAGATTGGTTTATATAAACAAATATTAATATTTTTAAATTTTGATTAATAAAATAAGCGATTATTTAGAATTTAGACGATTGATTAATTATTATACCTAATCTTAATGTTTGAGTTTAAATGTTTATATATCAAATATTTATTAATTGTTAATTTATATATTGTTTGCAATCATTGACTTAATAAGACACAAACTCAGAAAGGGTGAGTAATTTTACTTTTCCGAATATAACAATCTTAAATAATTAGCCATTGCCAAAATTTAATTAAAATATCAATTGCAAGAATGGTATTTTTTAATCATTTATTTAATTTTGATTTTTACAAAAGCTTGCATAATCTACAAAAGTTAAGAGAACCGCAGCGGTAGGCCAACAGAAGATAATGTTATTCATAAACCTACATCTTAAAATTAATCAGGGTGACCGCAATGGTAAGAATTTTTTGTGCAGTGAGTATGGTCGTTGCAATTGCTATGGGTATGAGCGCTTGCCAAGATCGAAATTCAACAGATAATGATGGAACACATGGCTCTAATGATCCAACCGTTCCTCAACAAATGAATAAAAACTCATAATTATTTCATCTAAGAAAACTCACTTTTAGGTGGGTTTTCTTATCGTTATTTTCTATAAAATATGTAACATAATAAAAAAGATAATTATATAAAAATATAAAATTAATCAATAAATTAGTGAGTTATAGTCTTTCTATAAATTTGTTGTTAATAAATTGTTGCTAGAGTGAGTTATAGTTTCAAAAAATTAATAAAATAAACACAATAAATTACTTATATTCATCCAAAATTCATTTTAGTGATGACAGTTTTATAAAGGTAAGGATATGCCCCAGTACTTAAGAATAGCTGAGAAAATATATCAAAATGTTAAAGAAAAAAAAGGCTTTACAGATGAGCCTATGGAAGATCTCAACAATTTGATGATTGAACTCAGACATGAGCTTAAGGGGACAAAGCTTAAGCTTTTATACAATTATATTGATTTTGCTGAATTACTGATTAAACCTCTACAAGAATCTAAAATTAAATTGGATTTAAGTATTATTCCTAAGAGTAGGAATACTCAAGAATTTGTATTATGGCTTGCAGGTTTTATTGAACGGATTACAACAGGTGGACAAGAAAAGTTACCACCAATCCAAGCGAAGGTTGCTTTACCTACCTACGCTTATGAAGAAACCTATCCTTCTTCGGTAACTCCTGTAAATAACGGAGAAGAAATTATTGAATATTTTAAGAAAAAAGAAAGTTAAATAGATACATATAAAAAGAGCTTATTTCCGAGGGCCAATCGGAAATAAGCTCATAGTTTTGGGGTAATAGAAAATATTATAAAAAGAAATTATCTTCCATTCCATGCATCTTTAATCGCTTGTTTTGCATGTTCCCATTTTAAGCGAGATTCAGCTTTGAGTTCTTCCCACTTTTGTTCTAGGCCGCCTTCGACATCTTCAAATTGAGTACCTTGCTGTGATTCGGTACGTGCGCGATGACCTAACTCATAGGCTGCTGAAAAATCTCGATCGAAATCTAGATCTGGTGTAGTAAGCTGAGCTTCTTGATAATAAGGACGAGTAAGGTAACTTTCGCGCCAATAAGTGTCAGAATAATTATGGTCGCCAGCTGGCAGTCGTGCGTGATCGCTATTTTGATCTGTCATCAGTTTTTCCTCATCTATTATTTAATTTTATGCTTATGTTAAATTTAGGAAGGTGAGTTCACCTTCCTAAATAAAATGAATGACCGCATCAAATGACATTCAAGTCAGCAATGGATTAGCGTTGCTGATTGTTGTTATTTGAGTTTTGTTGGCCTGAATCTTTTTGATTAGAGCCTTGTTGTTGGCGGCGGTTGTCATTTTGCTGTTGTTGCTGATTGTTTTGTTGCTGTTGATCATTTTGCTGTTGGTTGCCGTTTGGCTGTTGCTGATTATTACGATTGTCATTTTGCTGTTGTTGTTGCTGTTGATTATCGCGTTGATTGCTTTGATTATTAGTAGTGCTCATCTTTAATTACCTCATATCATTCATGATGTGTGTTTTATCTGAGAGCTTCAGATAGGTTTATTTAAGCATGAAAATTTATAATGTGAAGCTTAAGGGTGTTACCCAATATTTAAC